>JAEMRL010000316.1:0-2413 GCA_016463385.1 Thermoleophilia bacterium | reverse complement strand
ACGCTGCTCGTCATGACCGAGCGCTACCCGTCGAAGGAAGCCCTCGACCAGGCGCTCGGGATGATGGGCGAGGCGGACGAGGCGGCACCGCGGTAGCCGTGCCGGCGGCCGCCGTGACGGCGGTCGCGTAGAGGAAACTCACGCATACGGTGGGGCGGGGCTCAAGGGATGCGAGGGCCTGCCGATAAACACCTCGAACGCGTGCTCCAGGATGGCGCCGCGGCATCTTCTCGACACTCGCACGGATGCGGGCCGGGATGGTGGCTTTTCCCTTTCGACCTGGATTCAAGGAGGAATCATGGGTCTGAGCGTCTACAACAACGTCGAAGCCATGAACGCGCACCGCGTTCTGACGAACACCAACAACAGCCTCTCCAAGTCGATGGAGCGTCTGTCGAGCGGTCTGCGCATCAACCGCGCTGCGGATGACGCGGCCGGCCTCGCGGTGTCTGAGGGCATGCGCTCGCAGATCCGCGGTATGAACGTCGCCTCGCGTAACGCGCAGGACGGCATCTCCATGGTGCAGGTGGCCGACGGTGCCCTGGGCAGCGTGGGCGACATGCTCCAGCGTGTGCGTGACCTGGCCGTGCAGGCCTCCAACGGCACGCTCACCGACGCACAGCGCGGGAACCTGCAGGCCGAGGTCACGCAGCTGATGACGGAGATCGGGAAGACCGGCACCGACACCGAGTTCAACGGCCTGAAGATCATGGCCGGCTCGGTCGCTACCGCGGGCACCGCTGTCACCCTGCAGGTGGGTGCCAACGCCGCGCAGAGCATCGCCTTCACCATCGGCACCGTCTCGACCTCCGACCTCGGCATCTCCGGCATCGCCGTGGGCACGGCGGCTTCGGCCACCGCGGCCATCGCCTCGCTGGACGCCGCGATCTCCACCGTCACCACCAGCCGAGCGAACCTGGGTGCCATCCAGAACCGTCTCGAGAACACGATCAGCCGCCTCGGCATGACCTCGGAGAACCTCCAGGCCGCAGAGTCGCGGATCCGTGACGCCGACATGGCGCAGGAGATGATCAAGTTCACCAAGAACCAGATCCTCCAGCAGTCCGGCACGGCGATGCTCTCGCAGGCCAACTCGGCCCCGCAGAGCGTCCTCTCGCTCCTCCGCTAGACGCAGTAGCAGCACCGCACCGAGCACGACCGACGGGGCCCGCATCGCGGGCCCCGTCGCGTTGGTGCGGGTGCTAGCCTCCCCGCCGATGCGAGTGGGGGCCGTCGTCCAGGCGCGGATGAGCTCGTCGCGCCTCCCGGGCAAGGTGCTCGCGCCGGTCGCGGGCAGGCCGCTCCTCGCCCTCCTGCTCGAGCGCCTCGCGCTCTGCGAGGGCCTCGACACGGTGGTGGTGGCGACCTCCGGCGATCCGAGCGACGACGTGCTCGCCGCCTGGTGCACTGCCAACGCGGTCGCCTGTCACCGCGGGCCCCTCGACGACGTCGCCGCGCGCATGCTGGACGCCGCCACGGCGCACGGCCTGGAGGGGATGGTGCGGGTCTGCGCCGACAGCCCGCTGATCGACCCGGCCCTCGTGGACCGCGCGGTGGCGCTCCTACGCGCCGGCGATCACGACCTGGTGAGCAACGTGGTGCCCCCGCGCACCTATCCGCCCGGGCAGTCGGTGGAGGCGCTGCGCACGGACGCCCTGGCGGCGGCCGGGGCGCTGATGGACGAGCCCGGCGACCGCGAGCACGTGACGACGGCCCTCTACCGCCACCCCGGCCGCTTCCGCACGGCGGCGCTGCGGGCCGATCCCCCGTGCGCCGACATGCGCCTCGTGGTCGACACCGCCGACGACCTCGCCGCCCTGCGCGCCCTCGTCGGGCGCATGAGCCGCCCCCAGGCCGAGCACGGCCTCGACGAGTTGATGGCCCTGGCGGCGGCGTGAGGCGCCTGCGCGTCGGGGTGATCGGCCTCGGCGTGGGCGAGCGCCACCTGGAGGCCTACGCGCGCGACCCGCGGTGCGAGGTCGTGGCGCTCTGCGACCGCGATCCGGAGCGGCTCGGGGAGGTCGCGGCCCGCCATCCGGGGGCCCGGCCGACGGCCGACGCCGCCGCACTGATCGCCACCGGCGGCCTCGACGCGGTCTCGATCTGCTCGCACGACCCCGACCACGCCCCCCAGGCGGTGGCGGCGCTCGGCGCGGGCCTGCACGTGATGCTCGAGAAGCCGCTCTGCCGCACCCGTGGGGAGCTCGACGACATCGCCGTCGCGGTGGCGGCCAACCCCGGCCTGGTGCTGGCCTCCAACCTCGTGCTGCGCGCCGCCCCGCTGGTGCGGTGGCTGGTCTCCGAGCGCGCTGCGGGCGCCCTCGGCACGGTCTACGCGGTCGATGGCGACTACCTCTACGGGCGCCTGCCGAAGATCACCGAGGGCTGGCGCCGCCGCCGAGCATCACGGAGT
>JAEMRL010000315.1 GCA_016463385.1 Thermoleophilia bacterium | reverse complement strand
GGCGGGCCGGGCGCCGGGTCCGGCGTCGCGCCGGGGCGTGGGGCTCGCGCTGCTGGCGGCGCTCGGGTTCGGCGCCTTCTTCGCGCTCCTGGCCGAGGGCGCCGACTCGAGCGCGCTGTGGGGGCTCGCCGCCGCGCGCGGGGGGTCGGCCCCACTCGCCGTCCTGGTCGCGGTTCTGGTCGCCGGCGGAGGGCTCGCGGCGATGTCGCGCCGGACGATCGTCCTGGTCGTGGCCTCCGGCACGCTCGACGCGGCCGCCAACCTGCTCTTCGCCGCCGGCAGCCAGCGCGGCCTGGTGAGCGTGGTGGCGGTGCTCGGATCGCTCTACCCGGTGGTGACGGTGGCCCTCGCGGCGACGCTGCTGCACGAGCGCCTCGGACGGCTCCAGGCCGCGGGGGCGATCGTCGCGCTGGTGGGCGTGGCCATGATCGCCGCCGGCTGAACCGGGCGACCGACCCCGGGGGAGGTCGGCCGGTGCTCGGCTAATCTCCGCGCGGGGCGGGTCCGCTCCGACGACGAGGAGTTCACGTGGCCGAGGTCCACCCGTTCCCCCGCAGGTCCGGTCCGCGCCGCCCCGGCGCGGCCTGGATCGGCCCGGTCGTGGCCGGCGTCGTGCTGCTGCTGGTGGTCGCCTACCTGGTCCTGCGGGTCTGGGCGCACATCACGATCAACTCCGCCTTCTTCGACAGCCTCGGGATGGGCGGCGCCTACTCGACCCTGCTGCGCAGCTCGTTCCTGCTCGGCGCCCTCGGGTTCGTGCTGGCGCTCGCGCTCGCGATCCCGGTCGGGGTGGTCATCGGGCGCCGGGTCGGGCTCCTGCCGGTGCGCCGCCTCGGCTGGATCGTCGGCGCCGGCATCTTCGCCGTGGCCGCACTGGTGCTGGTGCCGTCGCTCGTCGGTCACCGGGACGAGATCCTCGCCGCGCGCGAGGCCGTCGCGTTCGGCGTCACCGACCCCGTCTTCGGCAAGGACGTCAGCTTCTTCGTCTTCACCGCCCCGGTCATCGGGGACCTCGCCGGACTGGTGCTCGGCGCGCTGATCGTCGCCCTCCTGGGTATCGGGGCGGTCACGGTCTACGCCGTCGCGGTCGAGGCGCCCCTCGGCCTCAACCAGGCGCTGCTGCGCCGCGCCGGCGTTCTCGGCGCGGTCTACGGCGGGCTGGCCCTGATCGCCCTCGCCGTTCTGGTCTGGTTCCGCCGCTACGAGGCGGTGCACACGGGCGACGAGCTGATCGCGGGGGCCGGCCGTGCGACGCGCGACGTCGGCATCCCGACCACCACCGTCTCGGCCGTCGTGATCGGCCTCCTCGGCCTCGGCGTCCTCGCGCTGGTGCTGCCGGTGGTGCGCCGTCGCCTGGCCGCGTCGCGGACGATGACGCTCGCGCGCATCGGCGTGGGGATCGTGGCCGCCGTGGTCGTCGCCCTCGTGGTCTTCGCCACACCGTGGTGGCTCGTGCTCCTGATCCCGGTCATCCCGCTGGTGATCGCGGTCCGTCCCTCGGGGCAGCTCACCCGCGCGGTCAACCAGCAGGCGGCCGCCGCCCTGCGCGGCAACGACGCCCCCTACCGCATCCCCATCTGGTCCCTCGGGGCCGCGGCGGCGGCCCTGTCGTTCCTGCTCCTGATCATCGCGCCGATCGGCACCGCCCTCTACGACGCGGTCGGGCTGCGCGGCTCCACGCTGCAGGTGGAGCGGGAGAACATCCAGGCCACCCTCGAGTCGACCCGCACCGCCGCAGGACTCGACGCCGTCGAGGCGACGCGCGCCACCTATCGCCGCGGCGGCGTCAGCCGCGAGGCGATCGAGGCCGCACCGGCATCGGTCGGGTCGCTCCGCTTCCTCGACCTCGAGGCCGCGCTGGCGGCCTGCCGCCGGCTCCAGGCGCTCAACCGCTACTACACCTGCCAGGACGCCGACCTCGACCGCTACGAGCGCGACGGCCTGCCGCAGACCCTCTTCGTCTTCGGCCGCGAGGTCGACTACGGCGCGATCGCCGACTTCCAGCGCCGCCACTTCTCGTTCACCCACGGCCGCGGCGTGGCCATGGCGCCGGTCAACCGGATCGACGCCTCGGGCCGCCCCTCGTTCGTGGTGGGCGGGCTGCCGACGCGCGGCCTCACGCCGCCGCTGGAGCGCCCCGAGATCTACCACGGGGCCCAGCGCGACATGCCCTTCGCGATCGTCAACACCGACCAGCCGGACGGGTTCACCGACGAGCGCCCCGCCACCTGGACCGGGGCCGGGATCAATGTCGAGGAGAACCGCCTCGCCCTGACGCTCGAGCTCGGCGGCCTGCCCTACGTGGGCGGTGGGCGCCAGCTCTGGAACGCGCTCTCGCGGGTGGAGACGGCCGACGCGAAGCTGCTCATCAACCGCGACCTGACGGCGCGGCTCGGGCGTCTCGCGCCGTTCCTGACCCTCGACGACGACCCATGGTTCGTCGCCGAGGGCGGCCGGATGTACGTGATGCAGAACGCCTACACGCGCACCGACCGCTACCCGTACGCGGCCCACTTCGGGGGCGTCTCCTACCAGCGCCACGCCGTGACCGCGGTGATGGACGCCTACAGCGGGAAGACCGAGCTGTTCGTGATGGACGAGGCGGATCCGCTCATCGCGACCTGGCGCAAGGTCTACCCCGAGCTCTTCACCGACCGCTCCGAGATCCCGCCCGGCATCGCGGCTCACCTGCGCTACGGCGAGGACCAGTTCGACTACCAGGCCGCCGCCCTCAACCGCTTCCACGTGACCGACGTCGACCGCTTCTTCGCCAACGACGACGCCTGGTCGCCGACGGTCGAGACCACCGGCCGCGGCACCGAGGGGCAGAGGATCATCTCGCCGGCCCGCTACAGCTACGCCGTGCTGCCGGGCGAGGAGGAGGAGCGGTTCCTGCTCCTGCGCTACTTCAAGCCCGCCACCGAGGGGCGCGGGATCGCCTTCTCGGCATGGCTCACGGCCGAGAGCGACATCGAGCGCTTCGGGCAGCTGCGCCTGCTGCGCTTCGACGTGGCCGAGGACGCCCTCGACTCGGTCGACACCTTCGTGGCGAGCGTCGCCCGCGACGCCGATCTCTCCGCCCAGATCGGGTTGCGGCGCGATCAGGTGCTGCGCGGCAACACGATCGTCGTGCCGATCGGCGAGGGGCTTCTCTACGTCCAGCCGCTCTACCTCGACACCTCGGCCGACAGCCTGCCGACCCTCTGGCAGGTCGTGGTCTCGCTGGGGGACGGGCGGATCTACTCGGGGTCCACCTTCCTCGACGCCCTCGAGCGCGCCCTCGGCGCCCAGTCCGGAGGAGACGGAGGCGGCACGCCGGGCGAGCCGGGCGAGCCGCAGACCCCGGCCGACATCCGCGACATCGTCCGCGACGCCGCGGCGGCCTACGAGGCCTATCGCGCCGCCTGGGCCGAGGGCGACTACGCCACCGCCGCCGAGCGGCTCGAGCAGTTCGAGCGCCTGCTCGAGCAGGCGCGCACCCGGGCCCAGACGGCGGGCTGAGCCGGGCGGCCGGGGCTCCCGCTCCGGCCGG
>JAEMRL010000314.1 GCA_016463385.1 Thermoleophilia bacterium | reverse complement strand
ACCCCGGACCCGCCTCGAGCGTCCGACGCCTGCCGCGCGCATCGGTGAACCGAACGAGCTCACCCTCGGAGAGGGCGGCGAGCCAATCCGCATCGACCGGCAGGGCCACCGGGGCGTCGTGCGGGATGTTCCCCGAGCCCTCGGCGGTGAGCCAGGCGCGGGCGGGCTCGACGACGGCTCCGAGATCGTCGTGGCGGGGGCGCAGGTGGATCGCCTCGGGCCCGGGCGCGATGAAGCCGGTGCGGAGTTTCGGCCCGGGGAGGTCGAGCAGGATGGGCACGCGCCTCCCCTCCGCGCTCGAGGCGTCCCGGACGTGGGAGGCCATCCGGGTCCACGCGGGCTCGTCGTCGTGCGCGGAGTTGATCCGCGCGCAGTCCATGCCGGCGGCGACGAGCGCGCGGACCAGGTCGGGGCTGGTCGCCGCCTCGCTCGGCAGCGTCACCATGATGCGGGTCTCACGGTCGTTCCGGTTGCCGCCGAACAGCGCCCGCACCCTCCTGCGGAGGATCGCGTCGCCCTCGTCGAACGAGGCCCCCGCGGTCACGGTGTCGGACGGCAGGCTCTCCGCGATCCTGAGGACCTGCTCGAGCGTGGCGAGGACGTGGCTCTCGCTGCGGCCCAGGGACGACAGCCCGAGCCCCGCGAGGGCGCCCTGGAGCTCGCGGTTGTCGAACTGCCGGAGCGCGAGGAAGGCCCGCATGTTGGCGATGCTCGGGTCCGCCCCGCGCAGGCCCTCGTCGTCGACCGCGGCCCGCACCCTGCTCCGCAGCTCGCGCAGCTTGGCGACCACCTCGTCGATCCCGAGGTGCGACGCCCCCTCAACGCCCGTTGCGGCCCCTGTCATGAGACGAGCGTAGTCCCGTCGCGCGCCCCCCGGTGTCACTCGGCGCGGTGCCCGCGCCCCCGCCACGGGCCATGAACAGCCCGCATGCGGGGCAGACCGCGGGCAGACCCGGCCGGCGATGCGACGCGCCGCTGTAACACCGCGGCGCGGCCGGCCCGGCCTCACCGCGCGGCGGTCACTCCTGTCCCGGCTCCGTCGTCGCGGTCCCGTGCTCGGGGTGCGGGTACTCGGCGCCGCACCACTCGCAGTGGGTGACCTGCTCGTCGACCTCGGCGACCTCCGGGCGCGGCGAGGGATCGGTGCCGCAGCTCGGGCAGGACCGCGTCCCGGTGGGGCCCTCGGATCCGGTCATCACGCGCCTCCATCCCGTCGTCCGGCGCCGGTCGCGCCGTTCATCGATCACGTTAGTACGCGGTGACGACCCTCTCGACGGCGTTTCCACGCGGGGCGTCCGCGTAGGAAGCCGCAGCCCCCGATCAGGCGGTCGCGCTCCGGATCGCCTGGTCGAGGTCCCAGACGATGTCGTCCAGCGTCTCGAGGCCGACCGACACGCGGACCATGTCGTCGGTGACCCCGGCCAGGCCGAGGCCCTCCTCGTCGAGCCGCCGGTGGGTGGTGGAGGCGGGGTGGATGATCAGCGTCTTCGCGTCGCCCACGTTGGCGAGGTGGGAGCAGAGCTCGCAGGCCTCGATCAGGCGCCGGCCGGCGTCGCGGCCTCCCTTCACCCCGAAGGTCAGCACCGAGCCGGGGCCGCGGGGCAGGTACCGCTCGGCGCGTGCGCGCTCGGGGCTGCCGGGCAACCCGGGGTAGCTCACCCACTCGACGCCGGGGTGGCCGGAGAGGAACTCCGCCACCGCGAGCGCGTTGTCGACGTGCCGGTCCATCCGCAGCGACAGCGTCTCCAGGCCCTGGAGCAGCAGGAAGGAGTTGAAGGGCGAGAGCACCGGGCCGAGGTCGCGCATCGTCTCGACGCGCGCCTTCATGATGAAGGCGAAGTTCCCGAACGTCTCGGCGTAGCGCATGCCGCGGTACCCCGGGCTCGGATCGACCAGGCCGGGGAAGAGACCGTCGGCCCAGGGGAACGTGCCCGCGTCGATCAGCACGCCGCCGACGCTGGTGCCGTGGCCGCAGATCCACTTGGTGGCCGAGTGCGACACGAGATGCGCGCCGTGCTCGATCGGGCGGCAGAGGTAGGGCGTGGCGAAAGTGCTGTCGATCAGGAGCGGCACGCCCGCCTCCGTCGCGACCTCGGCGACGGCGGCGATGTCGAGCACGTCGAGGCGCGGGTTGCCGATCGTCTCGCCGTAGAGCAGGCGCGTGCGATCCGTCAGCGCGGCCCGCCAGGCGCCCATGTCGGCCGGGTCGACGAAGGTGGTCTCGATGCCGAACCGCCGCAGCGTGATCGAGAGCTGGTTGTGGCTGCCGCCATAGAGATGGCGCGAGGCGACGATGTGGTCGCCCTGCTCGAGCAGCGTGGTGATGGCCACCATCTGCGCGGCGAGCCCGCTGGCGGTCGCGAGCGCGCCGACCCCGCCCTCGAGGCTCGCCATGCGCTCCTCGAACACCGCCGTGGTCGGGTTCATGATCCGCGTGTAGATGTTGCCGAAGCGGTTGAGGTCGAACAGGTCGGCGGCCTGGTCGGAGTCCTCGAAGACGTAGGCCGAGGTCTGGTGGATCGGCACCGCCCGCGAGCCCGCGATCGGGTCGACCCGCTGCCCGGCGTGCAGCGCCCGCGTGTCGAAGCCGAAGTCGCGCGCCTCGCTCACGGGTGGAACGCGTCCATCCGGCGCGAGCCGATCACCCCGGTCGAGAGGCCCACCACGTTGAGGCCCCCGAAGAACCGGCAGTGCTCCATCTTGGTGCAGCGGTCCTCCACCACCTCGAGGCCGGCGTCGCGCGCCCGCTGGGCCGCGTCGGGCGAGGTGATGCCGAGCTGCATCCAGATCACCTTCGCGCCGAGGGCGATCGCCTCGTCGACGATCGGCGGCACGTCCTCGGGGCGGCGGAAGATGTCGACGATCTCGAGCGGGCCGCGCTCGGCCGCGGCCGCCAGTGTCGGCACGCAGGGGTTGCCGAGTACCTCGTCGCACATCGGGTTCACCGGCGTGATCTCGTACCCGGCGGCCTGCATGTGGACCATCGCGCGGTGGCTCGGGCGGTCGGCCTTCGGCGACAGGCCGACGACCGCCAGCCGGCGGTAGCGCTCGAGGATGCGGCGCACGGCGTCCGAGGGGGCGCCGTCGCTCATGCCGGCGTACTGGGCCACGTGCGCCAGTATGACGCGGCGTGCGCGCCCCCGGCCGCGGAGTTTGCCATCCGGCCCCCGGACGGGAGTTCACAAGTCGTTCACCAAGGGGTCACAGCAAAGTCACCCGGGCTCGCGGGGCCGCGGGTTAGCGTCCTCGGCGATCTGCGGGATCCGGGTGCCCCGGAGTCCCGTCTTCGTTTCGAGAGGAGCATCACTACATGGCACGTGGACGCCGAATCGCCCTGATCGCCGCTTCTGCGGCGCTCGCACTGGGCTCGCTCGCCGTCGCCGGCTGCGGCGACGACGACGACGAAGGCTCGGGCACGTCCGGCGGAGAGGCCGCGAGCCTGTCCGGCGACATCCTGATCGACGGGTCGTCGACCGTCGCCCCGCTCTCCTCGGCGGCCGCCGAGGCGTTCGCCGCCGAGAACGGCGGCGTCAACATCACCG
>JAEMRL010000313.1 GCA_016463385.1 Thermoleophilia bacterium | reverse complement strand
GCGCCGGACCGGACGGGGTGAGGCCGGCAGGCTCGCGCGCCACCCCGCCGGCGGAGGCCGGCGGACACGTCGAGTTCCGCCGCCTCAGCGCCTTCTACGGCGCTGTGGCGGCGGTCGATGACGTATCGCTGACCGTGGAGCCCGGCTCCACGCTCGCGGTCGTGGGCGCGAACGGCTCCGGGAAGTCGACCCTCGTGCGCTGCCTGCTGGGCCTCCACCGCGGCCCGGTGCGGGGCTCGGTCCTCGTGGACGGGGTCGAGGCGACCTCCGCCGCCGCGTGGGGGATGCGGCGTTGGAGTGTCGCCTACGTCCCGCAGCGCCCCCCGGTCGGCCGGTTCCCCTTCCCCGTCGGTGAGCTGCTCGAGAGCTCCGGCGCGCTGCCCGAGGCCCGGGCCGCCGCCGAGCGGCTCGGCCTGGGCGGGCTGATGAAGCGGCCGATCGACACGCTCTCGGGCGGGCAGGTGCAACGCGCGTTCCTGGCGCGCGCGATCGGCTGCGTCGCCGCCGGTGCGTCGGTCGTGGCCGCCGACGAGCCCACCTCGGCGCTGGACTTCACCGGCCAGGACGAGGTCGCCGCCGTGCTGCTGTCGCTCCCGGTCACGACGCTGATCGTGACGCACGACGTGACCCTCGCCGAGCGCTGCGACTCGCGCGTGACGATGGCCGCCGGACGCCTCCGGGCGGAGGCCGCGTGAACGGACCCGGCGAGGTCCTGGAGCTCCTGAGCCTCCCCCCGATCCGCAACTCGCTCGTCGCCCTCGTGCTCGCCGCGACCGCGCTGCCGGTCGTCGGCATCTTCATCGTGGGCCTCGACGTCATCCCGATGCGGTTCGCGATGATGCACGTCGCCCTGCTCGGGATCGCGCTCGGTCTGTGGACGGGGCTCGATCCGCTCCTGTGCGGGCTCGTGCTCTGCGCCATCGTCGGCGGCTCGCTCGCGCCGCTCGCCGACAGTCCCGGCGGGCACTCGGGCCCGTCGGGCTTCGTGATGACCGTGGCCATCGCCCTCGCGCTCGTCGTGCTGTCGGTCGCCGGGGTCAACGCCAACGGGGCCTTCGCCCTCCTCTGGGGCTCGATCCTCGCGACCCGGCCGGTGGACGTCGCGCTGATGGCCGCGGTCGCCGCCGGGACCCTCGGCTTCTACGCCATGCGCCGCCGCCAGCTCGCCATCCTGCTCTTCGACCGCGACATGGCCGCCTGCAGCGGCATCCGGGTGCAGCGGCTCACGCTCGTCCTGCTGTTCATCCTCGCCGTCGCCACGGCGTCCGCCGTGAAGCTCACCGGCGCGCTGCTCGTCGACGCGGTCACCCTCCTTCCCGCCCTCGCGGCCCGGAACCTCGCGATCTCCCTCGGCTCGGCCGTGGGCTGGGCGATCGGATTCGGCCTCGCCGGCAACCTCGTGGGCTTCTTCCTCGCCCTCGTGCTGGACCAACCACCCGGCCCGGTCATGGTGCTCACCGCGGGTGCCCTGACGCTGGCCACCTATCTCAGACGGAGGTACGCACAGTGAACGCACCCACCATCGGCCGGCTGCGCCGGTTCGCAACGCCGATCGCGGCGGTCGCCCTCGTCGCGACGGCGCTCGGGCTCGCAGGTTGCGGGTCCGACGACGACGAGCCCGCGGCGGCGGCGACCACCGCTGCCGCGGAGGGACCGAGCGTCGTGGCATCGACCGGCTGGGTCGCGGCCATCGCGACGCTGGCGGGGGCCGGCGAGGTGTCGATCATCGCTCCGTCGAGCACCCAGCACCCGCCCGACTACGAGCCCAAGCCCTCCGATCTCGCGGCCGTCGCCGGCGCCGACTACGTGCTCCTGGCCGGCTTCGAGGGCTTCGCGAAGCAGCTCACCGAGGCCGCCGGCGGCGACGCGAAGGTGATCACCGTCGCGACGACCTACGACCCGGCGAAGCTGGAGGCCGAGATCGTGAAGCTCGGCACGGCGCTCGGGACCGCCGACGCGGCCGCCACGGGCGGGGCCGCCATCAGGGGCGAGCTCGAGGAGATCTGCGCCGACCTGAAGACGAAGGTCGCCGGGACGCCGCCCGTCACCGTCGCGCACCTCTTCGTGACCGACTGGGCCGCGTGCGCCGGCCTCACGCCGGCCGGCACCTACGGCCCGGCCCCGATCACCCCGGGCGAGGTGAAGAAGCTCTCCGCCCTCGATCCGGCGCTCGTCCTGGAGAACCTCCACATGGCCGGCAGCGGCGAGGCCGTGGCCGGATCGACGGACGCGACCATGGTCGAGCTGATCAACTTCCCCGACGACGCGGATCTCGACCTCGCCGCCGTCGCGAGGACGGATGCGGACCTCATCGCGGGGGCACTTGCCCCGTAGGGACGGACTCCGCGGGACGCTCCGGGTGGCCTTCGAGGCCCCCGGAGCGCCCCCTCGGGACGCCGTCGCATCGTCACCGCACATGTTCGCCGGCCGGAGGCTGGTCGTCCTCGCCGTCGCCCTTGCAGCGGCGGCCATGCTCGCCGTGCTCGTCTCGATCTCGGTCGGAGCCGTGCCGATCCCGCTGCGGACGGTCTGGACGGTGGTCGCCGGCCATCTGCCGCTGATCGACACGTCCTCCGACCCCGTGGACGAGCAGATCGTCTGGGAGCTCCGCGCCCCGCGCGCCCTCCTGGCGCTGGTGGTCGGGGCGGGGCTGTCGGTCGCAGGAGTGGCCCTCCAGGCGCTCGTCCGGAACCCGCTCGCCGACCCCTATGTCCTCGGAGTCGCCTCCGGCGCGTCGCTCGGGGCCGTCGCCGTGCTCGCCCTCGGATCGGGCGCGGTCGCGGGCCTCGGCCTCTCGGCCGCCGCGTTCGCGGGCGCGATGCTCACCATGCTCGCGGTGTTCGCGCTCGCCCGGAGCCACGGCACCTACACCCCGGGCCGGCTCATCCTCGCCGGCGTCGCGCTGGGCTACCTCTGCTCGTCGCTCACCAGCTTCCTCCAGTTCCGCGTGGACCCCCAACAGCTCCAGGGGATCCTCTTCTGGCTCCTCGGCAGCGTCGCCGGGGCGACGTGGCCCGACCTCACGACGCCGACCCTCGTCGTCCTCACATGCACGGGCTGGCTGGTGCTCCAGGGCCGGCGTTTGAACGCCCTGTCGGTCGGCGAGGAATCGGCCGTCGCCCTCGGCGTGGACGTGCGCAGGTTCCGCGTCGAGTTGATGCTCGTCTCGTCGGTCCTCGTCGGCGCCGTGATCGCGGTCTCCGGCGGGATCGGCTTCGTCGGCCTCGTGATCCCGCACATCGTCCGCCTGCTCGTGGGGCCCGACCACCGGCGGGTGCTCCCCCTGTCGGCCCTCCTCGGGGGGCTCTTCCTCGTCTGGGTCGACGTCGCCTCGCGGGTCGCCGCCGCCCCCGCCGAGCTGCCCATCGGCATCTTCACCGCCGCCATCGGCGCGCCCTTCTTCCTCTGGCTGATGCGGCGCGCGTCCCGCGTGGAGGGTGGGACGTGACCCGGGTTCACGCCGCCGGCGTCTGCGTCGAGATCGAGGGGACGACGATCGTCGGCGGCTGTGACCTCGTCGTCGAGCCGGGCGAGATCCTGGGGCTCATCGGCCCGAAC
>JAEMRL010000312.1 GCA_016463385.1 Thermoleophilia bacterium | reverse complement strand
GCAACGGCTCTCGCAGCTCTTCAGCGCGGCGCGGGTCGGCGACGACGAGGCGACCGAGCTGCGCCCCGGGCTGTTCGGCATCTCGATCGACGCCGAGAGGGCTACAGAGGAGTACCTGGCGGGCCAGTTGAAGATCCGCCCCCTGGTGGAACTGCTGACCCACAGCAAGGCGTTCCACACCTTCGCCGCCGCGGCGCCGGGGCTGCCCGAGCTGGTGACGATCGGGAAGATCTGGAGCATGGCGATCGCCCTGCGGCCCGACGGCGGGGCGCCGGTGTGGGACACGGTGACCGTGGACTGCCCCGCCACGGGCCACGGCATCGCGCTGCTCGAGACGGCCGGCAACATCGAGGAACTGGCCGCGGGGGGGCCGATCCGCGATCAGGCGGCGCGCATCCAGGAGGTGGTGTCCCACCCGGCGGCCACCGGCATCGTGATCGTGGCACGGCCCCAGGAGCTGGCGGTGGCCGAGGCGATCGAGGCGACGGCGACCCTGCGCGGCCACGGTCTCCCCGTCGCCGCGGCCGTGCTCAACGGCGTCCACCCGGCGCGCTTCGCCGCATCCGACGCCCCGGCGCTCACCGCCGTCGCGGCGGCCGGCGGCGCGGTCGGGGACGCCGCGCGCGCCGCCCTGCGCCACCTCAGCCAGCAGGGCGACGACGCCGTC
Source organism: Thermoleophilia bacterium (assembly GCA_016463385.1). GTDB lineage: Bacteria > Actinomycetota > Thermoleophilia > Miltoncostaeales > Miltoncostaeaceae > Miltoncostaea. The sequence continues at coordinate 2,899 of JAEMRL010000312.1, read as the reverse complement.
TACCGCGCGCGTCTCGCCGAGGAGTCCGGCCTGCCGGTGATCGACCTCCCGCGCGTCGTCCGCCGGCGGATCGACCTGCCCGCGCTCGAGCTGCTGGCCGACGCGCTCACGGCGGGCCTCGCCTCCGCGGGGGCCGCGGCGTGATCGCCGACCTCTCCCGGCGGCGGCTGGTGATCTGCTGCGGCACCGGCGGCGTGGGCAAGACGACGATCTCGGCCGCGCTCGCGCTGAGGCTGGCGCAGAGCGGGGCCCGCACGGTGGTGGTGACGATCGATCCGGCCCGGCGCCTGGCCAGCGCCCTCGGGATGACAGGACTCTCCGATGAGCCCCGCCAGGTGCCGGCCGAGGCACTCCTCGGAGAGGGCGCGGGCGAGCTGTGGGCGCTGCAGCTGGACGCCAAGGCCACCTTCGACCGGCTCGTCTCGCGCTACGCCGCCGACGAGGCGGCCCGGACCCGGATCCTCGACAACCGGATCTACCGCCACCTCTCCGGCGCGGTCGCGGGGGCGCAGGAGTACATGGCCGTCGAGCGGCTTCACGAGCTGGTCGAGGACGGGGGCTTCGAGTGCATCGTGCTCGACACGCCGCCCGCGACCAACGCCCTCGACTTCCTCGATGCGCCCCAGCGCATCACCCGCTTCATCGAGGGCCGCGCGCTGCGCCTGCTGCTGCGGCCGGGCGCCGTCGCGGGCGGCCTCGGCTGGAAGATCCTCCACGCCGGCAGCGGAACGGTGCTGAACCTGCTGGAGCGCCTCACCGGGGCGCAGCTCCTGCGGGACGTCAGCGACTTCCTCGCCGGGTTCGACGGGATGTACCAGGGCTTCGCCGACCGGGCCACGGCCGTGAGGAAGCTCCTGCTGTCGGAGCAGTCGGCGTTCCTCGTGATCGCGGCGGCCGAACCCGACTCGCTCGGCCAGGCCGTCGCCCTGTCGCGCCGCCTCACCGCCGACGGCTTCCCCCTGGCGGGCGTGGTGCTCAACCGCGTGCATCCTCTGCCCGGCGACCCGCCGGCCGAGGAGGACATGACGCGGGCCCTCGCCGCCGCCGGGGCGGCCGATCCCGCCTCGCTCGCCCGCGAGGCGATCGCCGCGATCGCCGACGAGCGCGTCCTCGGTCTGCGCGATCTCGACGCCCGCGCCGAGCTCCACGCCGCGATCGGCGACGGAGGGCTGATCGAGGTGCCGTCCCTCGAGAACGAGCCGGTCGAGCTGCCCGGCATCGGCGAGGTGGCGGCCGCCCTCGGCCCGCTCACGGGCCGAGGGTCACCGTGCTCGGCGCGGGCGTCGTCGGGGCGGCCGGCGCCCGCGCGCTGGCCGACGGCGGCGCACGGGTGCGGGTGATCGACCCGGGCGCCGGGCGCGCCGCCGGATCCTGGGCGGCGGCGGGCATCCTCTCCCCCTCGCACCCCGAGGCGCTCCCCGGGGCGGTACACGCCCTCGCGACGCGCAGCCTCGAGCTCTGGGAGGAGATCGCCCGGCGTCATCCCCGCATCGAGCTGCGCCGCACCGGCCTGCTGCTGGTGGGCGACGATCCCGGGTGGCTCGCCTGGAGGGCCGCCCGCGGCATGCCGGCCGACCCCGTGACGTGGATCCGGGCCGACGGAAGCGCGGTCGCCGGGCGCCGGTTCCCCGAGGTGCAGGTGGTGCGGACGCCCCGGGTGGCCCCGGCGCTCCTCGGCGACATCCCTGTGGAGCCCGCGACGACGACGCTGGAGCGCCTGCGGGCGGAGGCCGACGCGGTCGTGATCGCGACCGGCGCCTGGTCCGCGCCGTTGCTCGAGGCCGCCGGGATCGCCGTGACGGTGGCACCCCGCCGCGGCCAGATGCTGCTGTTCGCGGGCGGCCGCATCGAGACGGTCCTGATGGAGGCCGGCCCCGGCGGGGTGCACCTCGCGCTGCCCCGTGCCGACGGGCGCGTGGTGGTGGGCACCACGCTCGAGGACGTCGGCTTCGACGCGGGCACGGTGCCGGCGGACCTCGACCGCCTCGAGGCCTGGGCGCGGGAGTGGGTGCCGGGCCTCGGCGCGCGCGAGGACGCGTGGTCGGGCTTCCGGCCCTGGTCCGACCGGGCCGTCCCGCTCATCGGGCACCTCGCACCCGGGCTGCTGGCGGCCGTCGGGCACTTCCGCAACGGCATCCTCCTCGCCCCCGCGACCGGCGAACTGGTCGCCGATCTGATCCTCGGGCGTCCGCCCCACGTGATCCCCGGCGACTTCTCGTCACCACCTCCGTGATCGCGCGCGGCTAGGATCCCGCGCCTATGGCGACGGAGATGGAGGGTCCCGCGCCCGCGGCGACGCCGGCGCAGCAGCCTCACGACGAGCTGGCCGAGATCCGCGCCGAGGTCGCGGCCGGCCGGCCGCTCGTGGGCAGCCTCGCCACGCGGTTCCAGCGCGCGGTCAACGCCATCGACCCGGCGGCCACCGAGGACTCCCTCGCGGTGCTCCCCGGCAACCGCGGCGTGCACCTCTACGACAGCCTCGTCGCATGGGCCAGCCTGGTCGCCGGAGACCAGGTGCTCGACCTCGGGTGCGGATCGGGCGGCGCCACCCGCGCCGCGGCCCGCGCCGTGGGAGAGGAGGGCATGGTCGTCGGCATCGACTCGAGCCCCGAGTGCATCGCCGAGGCCACCGCGCGCACCCCCGCCGGCACCCCGGCGATGTTCCGGCGGGGCGACATCACGCGCCTGACCGCGTTCGGCGACCGCACCTTCGCCGGCGTGGTCGCCAGCATGGTCCTCGACCAGGTGGACGACCTCGCCCCGCTCCTCGAGGAGGTGTTCCGCGTCCTGCGCCCGGGCGGGCGCTTCGTCGCGAGCGTGATGTCCTTCGACCACCTGCGGCCGATGGACGCCTCGTTCATGGGCTCGGTGCTCGCCGTCGTGGGCCGCCATGCGCCGG
>JAEMRL010000311.1 GCA_016463385.1 Thermoleophilia bacterium | reverse complement strand
GCTGCCGGGGCGGGGTCGAGCGCGATCAGCAGGAGGGCCTCGACGGTCGCGTCGCGGCCCTTCAGCGCGACCTGACCGAGGGGCTCGGTGCGCGCGGCGGGGATGCGGCGCGCCGTCTCCGCGCCGAGGGCGACGCCGCCCGGCGGCGCCAGCCCCTCGAGGCGCGCCGCCACGTTGACCGTGTCGCCGATGACCGTGTGGGTGCGCCCGCCGGCGGCGCCGAGCAGGCAGACGAGCGCCGTCCCGGTGTTGACGCCGACGCGGAAGCGCGGCCAGTCCGGGTTCTCGGCCGCGATGCGGCCGGTCTCCTCCTGGAGGGCCACGGCCGCGCGGACGGCGTCGGCGGCGTGGTCGGCGCGATCGCCCGCGCGGTTGAAGGTGACCATCACCGCGTCGCCCATGATGCGGTCCACGTCACCGCCATGGCGGCGCACGATCGCCGGGACCGCCGCGGCGAGGTAGCGGTTCAGCATCCGCGACACCTCGGCCGGCGGGTTGACCTCCGAGAACCGGGTGAACCCCTCCAGATCGGCGAAGAGGACGCTGAGATCGCGCGTGCCCTCTGCGGTGGAGGCGAGGTAGAGGTCGCCGAAGCGCTCCTCGTGCCACTGCATGTGGGCGGTGACGGCCACGATGACCGACGCGGCGAGGATGAGCAGGTGCCAGCCCCACCAGCTCGCGTGCCACTCGGGCGCGAGCGCGGTGGCGAGCGTGGCCTCGGCGAGCAGGGCCAGGCCGATGATCAGGCCGAGCAGCATGCCGGTGGGGCGGCGCCAGAAGAGCGCGACGTAGCGGACCAGCGCGAGCGCGTAGAGGCCGAGGCCCGCCGTCGCGAAGGCGACCGCCACCGGCGAGCCACGCGCCGGCAGGTCGGCCATACCGAGCGGCGGCACCTCGGCCAGCGATGCCGCGGCCCAGAGCGCCAGCACCACCAGGACGCCCGCGCGCATGCGGGGGATCGCGCGCGCCAGCCACGGAGGCGGTCCGGAGGCCGGCACCAGCGCCGACGCGGCGGCGAACCCGCCCGCCAGGGTCAGTCCGACGGGGGTGGCGATGATGAAGCCGGCGTTGGCGCCGTCGAGGAGCACCCGCGGCGTCGCCAGGGCGTGCAGGCCGAGGAAGCCCGAGCAGGTCAGGAAGGCCAGCGACACGAGCGCGACGCGCGCGTCGGAGCGGCGCTCGGCGGCGACGCCGGTGGCGTAGGCGAGAGCGCCGGTCAGCACCGCGGCCGCCAGCACGACCCAGAGGTGAGAGGGGTTGTGCGACCAGCGGCCGTCGATCGAGGGGACGACCAGCAGCAGCCCGATGCCGAGCACCGGCAGGGCGAGCAGGGCGCCGATGCGCGCCGCCGCCGCGCGGGGCGGCTGTCCGATCGTCTCCACGCCGGGCGAGCGTACGGCGGGGGACCGCTCCGGGCACTTGGCCCGGTGTCCCGGCCTCGGGGCCGGTGATGTGGCCGCATGGATGGGTGCCGCGCGTGCCGCGGACGGATAGCGTCACCGGTCGATCCCGACCCGCAGCGCGGAGAGACACGATGAGCGCCCAGCCCGCCGCCGGCACCGCCACGCCCGCGCACCCCGGCACGACCCCGCCGGCGAACCCGGTCGACCGCGTGCTCGGCGACCTCCACGCCCGCATCGGCGGCGAGCCCCTCACCGGCGCGGTGGCCGACTACATCCCCGAGCTGTCGACGGCCGATCCCTCCACGTTCGGCATCGCGCTCGCGACCGTGCAGGGCGACGTGCACGAGGTCGGCGACACGGCCGTGCCGTTCACGATCCAGTCGATCTCGAAGATGGTCCTCTACGGCATGGCGCTGGAGGACCGGGGCCGGGAGGCCGTGGCCGAGGTGGTGGGCGTCGAGCCCTCCGGGGAGGCGTTCAACTCGATCCGCCTCCACCCCGAGCGCAGCACCCCGCTCAACCCGATGGTCAACGCCGGCGCCATCGCCACGACCGGGCTGGTGCAGGGGGCCGACCCGGGAGAGCGGCTGGCCCGCATCCTCGCGACCTTCGAGCGCTACACCGGCCGGGTGGCCGAGGTCGACGAGCGGGTCTACCGCTCCGAGAGCGAGACCGGCCACCGCAACCGCGCGATCGCCCACCTGCTGCGGAACTTCTCGGTGATCGGCGGCGACCCGGACGACGTGCTCGACGTCTACTTCCGCCAGTGCTCGATCCTCGTGACCTGCCGGGATCTCGCGGTGATGGGCGCGACGCTCGCCAACCGCGGCGTCAACCCGATCACGGGGGCGCGGGCGCTGGCCGAGGAGCATGTGCCGAGCGTGCTGAGCGTGATGGCGACCTGCGGGATGTACGACTTCGCCGGCCAGTGGCTCCACGACATCGGCCTGCCCGCCAAGAGCGGCGTCGCGGGCGGCATCCTGGCGGTGCTGCCCGGCCAGTTCGGGGTCGGCACGCTCTCCCCGCCGCTCGATGCGGTCGGCAACAGCGTGCGCGGCATCCGCGTGTGCCGTGCGCTGTCCGAGGAGCTCGGCCTCCACCTGCTCGACCCACCCCGGCCCGGGGTGGCCGCCCGCGGCACGGCCCCGGCTCCCGCCGCCTCACGCCGGCGCCGGACGGGCGCGGCCGAGGACGCGCTCGAGGGGGCGTCGCAGCGGATCCTGCGCCAGCGGCCCCAGGGGGATCTGACCTTCGCCGCCGCGGCCGCCATCGCGCGCTCCCTCGGCGAGAGCTGCCCGGACGGCGGCTCGGTCGTCCTCGACCTCTCCGCGGTGAGCCGCGTGGACGGCGCGGGGGCGGCGATCCTCTGCGCCCTGGGCGACACCCTCGCCGCGCGCGGGGTCCATCTGCTGGTGTGCGGCGCCGCCGACCACCCGCGCCTCGGCGCCGAGATCGAGCGGCGGGCCGATGCCGGCGACGCCGCGGAGATCGACGTCCGCGGCGACGCCGAGGAGGCGCTCGAGTGGTGCGAGGACCGCCTGCTCGGGCAGCTCGGGGTGATCGAGGACGCCGCCGTGCCGCTGGGGTCCGGCGAGCTCTGCCGGCGGATGTCGCCCGAGGAGGTCGCCGACCTGCGCGCCGCGCTCGAGGATGTCGCCTTCGCCGCCGGCGAGGTCATGATCGCCGAGGGCAGCCCGTCGGACCACCTGCTCGTGATCGGCTCCGGCCGGGCCAGCGTGACCACGACGCGCGACGACGGCTCGCGCGTGCGGGTGCTCACCATCGGGCCGGGGATGTTCACCGGCGAGGTCGGGCTGATCGACGGCGGCCCGCGCTCGGCGACCGTGGTCGCAGACACGCCGGTCACGGCCCACCGCCTCACCCGCGAGGGCCTGGCCCGCCTCTCCGACGACCCGGCCCTGCGGACGCGCACGCTCCTGCTGCTGAACGTCGCCGAGAGCCTCTCGGGCCACCTGCGCCGCGCCACGGCGCTGCTCGCCGCCGGGAGCGCCTGAACGACGAAGGGGCCCCGAGGGGCCCCTTCGCACATCAACGTCCCGCCGGCCTCTGATCGAGGCCCACGGTCGTCCTACATCATGCCGCCCATGCCGCCCATGCCGCCCATGTTCGGGGACATGCCCATCCCGCCGCCGCCATCGGACTCG
>JAEMRL010000310.1 GCA_016463385.1 Thermoleophilia bacterium | reverse complement strand
AGCACGCCCGCGATGTTGAGCGACAGCACCGGGGCCAGCCCGAGCACCCCGCCCATCACACCGAGGGCGACGCCGCGCTCGCGGGGGCCGAACAGCTCGGCGGCGTAGGCGTAGGCGGTGGGCGCCATCGCGCAGGCGCCCACCGCCTGGAGGATCCGGAACGCCACCAGCGAGGGCGCGTCCCACGCCAGCGCGCACAGGATGGAGCCGGCGCAGAGGACGAGGACGCCGAGCACGAAGATGCGGCGGCGGCCGTAGAGGTCGCCGGCGCGCCCGGCGAGGGCGAGCAGGGTGGCCTGGGTGACGAGGAAGGCCGTCACCACCCAGGAGATGGCCGGGACGTCCACGCCGAGGTCGGCGGCCATCGCCGGCAGGGCGATGTTGACGATGCTCACGTTGACGACCGAGAGCATCATCCCGCTCGCCACCACCATCAGCGCCATCCAGCGCCAGCGCGGATGCGCGAGCAGACGCCCCCGGAGCGCCACGGCACGAGATGCGGCGCGGGCCCTCACCCGCCCGAGTGTAGTCCGCGCCCCGATCGGGACGACCGCGGTCGGAGTAGCCTGGGTGGCGTGACGCAGTCCGGCGAGAAGCTCTGGGGCTACGCGAGCCTGGCCCGGCTCTTCTCGTGGACCCTGATCGTGGTCGGCGGGCTGATGCTGCTGTTGTCGATCGGGCTGCAGGCCGCGACCGACCGGGGGCTCGACTCCAACTGGTACGCCGCCGCGTTCGGCATCACCGGCGTCACCGGCATCATCAGCTACCCGCTGTTCCGCGTCTGGCTGCGCAAGACCGCCCTCCCCTCGGTGCGCCTGCCGCAGGCGGTGCGCGCGAGCGGGCCGCGGCGCCTGGAGGCGACGCCCCGCGACTGGCGCCGCTGGGCCCTGTTCTCGGGAGTGGTGCTGACCGTCGGCGGCGCGGCGATGCTGACGTTCCTGATCGGCGTGCTCGGCCGGGGCGGCACGGCCGAGGGCGTGGTGGTGGGCATGCTCGCCGCCTGGGGCGCCGCCACGCTCGAGGACGCGCGGCGCATCCGCCGGATCGAGGCCACCGAGGGCCGGCGCTACTTCGCCGCCTGCCGCCGGCCCACCGGGGTGGGCAACAAGCTGGTCTGGCTGCCCCGCCGCGCTCCCGACACGGCGGCGCGCTAGCCCGGGATCAGGAGTCCTTGTCCCGGTGGTGGTCGGAGAAGAGGCGCTCGGGCTTCTCGGCGAAGAGCTCGGTGTGACCGCAGTTCACGCAGGTCTCGGCGCGGACGGCGCTGACGCGGCCGGAGGCCATCGCCGACCGGCGGCGCTTGAGGGAGACGATGCCGGAGAGCACGGTGGGCTCCACGGGACCGTCGCAGAGGCGGCATGTGTCTGACACAGTGCTAGGATACCCCCATGGGTATACGTGCGGAGGAGACGAGGAGGTGCGCGTGAAGGACGTCCACGACATCATCATCATCGGTGGAGGCCCGGCGGGCTACACCGCGGCAATCTACGCCGCCCGGGCGAACCTGTCGCCCTACGTGGCGGAGGGCTTCGGTGCCGGCGGCCAGCTGATGCTGACGACCGACGTGGAGAACTTCCCCGGCTTCACGGACGGGATCCAGGGTCCCGAGCTGATGCAGCACATGCGCGGCCAGGCCGAGCGCTTCGGCGCGGTCCTCGAGTCGGCGGACGTGTCGAAGGTCGACTTCTCCTCGCGCCCCTTCAAGGTCTGGGTCGATGAGGAGGAGCATCTCGCCAACAGCGTGATCATCTCCACCGGCGCGTCGGCGCGCTGGCTCGACCTCCCCAGCGAGACCCGCCTGCGGGGCTTCGGGGTGTCGACCTGCGCCACCTGCGACGGCTTCTTCTTCCGCGACAAGCCCATGGTCGTGGTGGGTGGCGGCGACTCCGCGATGGAGGAGGCGCTCTTCCTCGCGCGCATGGCCTCGTCGGTCACGATCGTGCACCGGCGCGAGGAGTTCCGCGCGTCGAGCATCATGGTCGCGCGGGTCCTGGAGAACGAGAAGATCGCGGTCCGCTGGAACGCGATCGTCGAAGAGGTCGTCGGCGACGAGAAGGTCGAGGCCGTGCGCGTCCGCGACACGGTCACGGGCGAGCTCGAGGACATCCCGGCGGCGGCGATGTTCGTGGCGATCGGCCACGACCCCAACACGTCGCTCTTCGCCGGTCAGATCGATCTCGACGAGTCGGGCTACGTCCTGACCGACGGCACGCGCACCAGCGTCGAGGGCGTCTTCGCCTGCGGCGACGTCCAGGACACGATCTACAAGCAGGCGATCACGGCGGCCGGCAGCGGATGCATGGCGGCCATGGACGCCGAGAGGTGGCTGGAGGCGGGTATCTCGTCTCCGGAGAAGGTCAGCGCGACGCCCGCCGAGGCCGTCGCCCCGTCAACGGAAAGGTAGGGCTCGATGGCAGACGAGAGCGTTCTGGAGATCACGGCGGACAACTGGCAGGGCACGGTGCTCGAGAACGAGAAGCCGGTGCTGGTCGACTTCTGGGCGGAGTGGTGCGGCCCGTGCCGCATGATCGGCCCGGTCGTGGAGCAGATCGCCAAGGAGCGGGGCGAGACGCTGGTGGTCGGCAAGCTGAACGTCGACGAGCACGGCGCGATCGCGCAGAAGTACAACGTGCAGGGGATCCCGTTCCTCGGGCTCTTCGAGAACGGCCAGCTCTCCCGCCACGCTGTCGGCGCGATGCCGAAGGCGCAGCTCGAGCAGGCGCTGGGGCTCTCCTAGTCATGCCCAGCTACGACCTGGCCTGCGTGGCCTGCGATCACACCTTCGAGGCCTTCCGGCAGGGCTTCCTGCGCGATGAGGACCGCGTCTGTCCCGAGTGCGGCGCGACGGAGGCGAAGCAGCTCTTCACGGGCTTCGTCACCGCCCGCCCGGGCAAGGGCGACGGCGCGGCGCCGTCGGTGGTCGGCTTCGGCGGCGGTGGTGGGGGTTGCTGCGGCGGCTCCTGCGGCTGCGGCCACTGAGCCGGTGGCGACGACGACACCCCGTCCGGGGGCCGATCAGCTGGTCGTGCGACTCCGCAGGGCGGAGGGACAGCTACGCGGCGTCCAGCGCATGCTGGAGGAGGGTGCCGACTGCCAGAAGGTGCTCACCCAGCTCGCGGCCGTGAAGGCCGCCGTCGATCAGGTCGGGCTCCATCTGATCTCCGACCGCCTGCGCACATGCGTGGCGACGGGAGAGGACGACTGCGCCGACCAGTTCGAGGACGCCGTCTCGACGTTCCTGCGCTTCGCCACCCTGGCGAAGTAGTCGATCTGCGCCCGTCCTCCGGGGCTCCGGAGCGACGGGCCGGTCCGGTTCCCTGAGGGCCGGGGGTGCGAGCGGCATCGGTGCCGTGCGCCCCCGGCCGTCCGGGTTCCCGTCTCAGGCGATCGCCCGGGGCGCACCGGACGGCGCGCGAGCGGATGTCCATGACATCGCTCACAGCGCCGCGACGCGGGCCGCCGCTCCGGAGCGCGGGCGGGCGGCGGCACGCGAGAGCGCGCTCTTGCGCAGCGCCGCGCACACCGTCAGGGCCACCTTGTAGCCGGCGTCCGACTCGGAGCCCGTGAGCA
>JAEMRL010000309.1 GCA_016463385.1 Thermoleophilia bacterium | reverse complement strand
GCCTTCGGCAAGACGGCCGAGGAGGTCGCCGCCGAGGGGGTGGCGCCGCCCCTGGTGCCGCACCGCACCTTCCCCGGCAACCGCCCGACCAACGTGATCCTCGCCCCGGAGCTGACGCCGTCGGTGCTCGGCCAGCTGATCGCCCTCTACGAGCACAAGGTCTTCGTGCAGGGGACGGTCTGGGGCATCAACTCCTTCGACCAGTGGGGCGTCGAGCTCGGCAAGGTCCTCGCGGGCCGGATCGCCCCCGAGCTGACGGCCGACGCCGCCCCCGACCTCCGCCACGACAGCTCGACCAACGCCCTGATCCGCCGCTATCGCGCCCAACGAGGGAGAGACTGATGCAACTCGGGATGATCGGACTGGGCCGGATGGGCGCGAACATCGTCCGCCGGCTGATGCGCGACGGCCACGAGTGCGTGGTCTTCGACGTGAACCAGGACTCCGTCGCGGCGCTGGAGGGCGAGGGCGCGGTCGGCGCGACGTCGCTCGCCGACTTCGCGTCGAAGCTCACCACGCCCCGCACCGCGTGGATCATGGTGCCGGCCGCCTACGCGGGCGCGACCGCGATGGAGCTGGCCGAGCACCTCGAGGCCGACGACGTGATCATCGACGGCGGCAACAGCTACTACCGCGACGACGTCGAGCGGGCTGCGGAGCTCGCCCCGCGCGGCATCCACTACCTCGACGTCGGCACCAGCGGTGGTGTCTTCGGCCTGGAGCGCGGCTACTGCATGATGATCGGCGGCGACACCGCGGCCGTGACGCGCCTCGACCCGATCTTCCGCACGCTCGCCCCCGGCATCGAGGCGGCCCCGCGCACCCCCGGCCGCTCGGGCGACCCCGTGCAGCCGGAGCTGGGCTACCTCCACTGCGGGCCCGCCGGCGCCGGGCACTTCGTGAAGATGGTCCACAACGGCATCGAGTACGGGGTGATGGCCGCCTACGCCGAGGGCATGGCGATCCTCGAGAAGGCGAACGTCGGCGCGACCGAGCAGCAGCACGACGCCGAGACCACCCCGCTGCGCGACCCGCAGTACTACCGCTACGACATCGACACGGCCGCCGTGGCCGAGGTCTGGCGCCGGGGCAGCGTGATCTCGTCGTGGCTGCTCGACCTGACGGCGATCGCCCTGAACGAGGATCCGGCGCTCGACGAATTCAGCGGCCGCGTCTCCGACTCGGGCGAGGGGCGCTGGACCGTCATGGCCGCCGTCGACGAGGGCGTGCCGGCGCACGTGCTGACCGCGGCGCTCTACGAGCGCTTCAGCTCCCGCGGCGAGTCCGACTTCGCCGACAAGCTCCTGTCGGCGATGCGCAAGCAGTTCGGCGGCCATCACGAGAAGAAGGACTGAGCCGTGTCCGTCGTGCGCATCAACGCCATCACCGTGCCCGCCGAGCGTGCGGAGGAGTTCGAGGCGCGCTTCGCCGCCCGGGCGGGGGAGGTCGCGACGTCGCCGGGGTTCGAGGCCTTCGAGCTGTTGCGCCCGAGCGACGACCGCGGCGTCTATCTGGTCTACACGCGCTGGGAGAGCCAGGAGGCCTTCGACGCGTGGGTGGAGAGCTCCGCGTTCCAGCGCGGCCACAAGGCGCACAACACGCAGGGGCCGGTGAGCAGCCAGAGCGAGCTGTGGTCGTTCGAGGTGATCCAGAGCGAGGTCGCCGCGGTCTGATCCGGGTCACGCCCGCGGCCGTGTGTCGCGGGCGTGACATCCAGGACGTCGAGGGGTGCACGGACCGCGCGGGCGGGTCGGCCCATGCTGGCTCCACCACCCCTCGCCGAAGGATCCGACATGCCGCACCGCCGCCCCAGGAGCACCGCCGCCGCACTCGCCCTCGCCGCCGGCCTCGCCGGCTCCGCCCTCGTCCCGGCCGCGTCCGCGGCGACGCTCCACGTCGCGCCGTACCGCACCCTCAAGGGGAGCACGACGCTCCCCTGCGCGGCCGAGAAGCCCTGCAACCTGGCCTTCGCGCTCTCGAGCGCGGGCACGGGCGACGACGTCGCCATGCGTCCCGGCAACTACCGGCCGCCGACGATCGGCCTCATCCAGAGCCAGGCGCCGTACACCGAGTCGCTCGTCGTGAAGGCGGGCGTCGTGCTGCACGGCGACCCCGCCGCCACGCTGCCGGTGATCCACTCTCGCGTCCCGGCGGTCGCGCCGGCCGTGCGCGTCGCCGCCGGCGGGGTGATGCGCGACGTCGCGATCGAGGCCACCGCTCCGGGGGCGGGCGTCAACTACGGCTATGGCGCCATCATCGAGACGAACGCGCTGGTCGAGCGCTCCCGCATCCGCTGGACCGGGGTGGACGGGACGGTCGGGACGGCGTGCGCGATGGTCGGTGGGGCGGTGCGCGACTCCGAGTGCCTCGGCACCGGGGCGGCCGGATACGCCCACGGCCTGACGGGGACCGGCAGCGGCACCGTCACGTACAGCGTCCGCAACGTCACCGCGGTGACCACGAACCCGCAGAGCCACGGCATCCGCGTGGGCACGTCCAATGCGGTCGCGACCATGATCGCCTCCAACGTCATCGCACGCGGCCCGGCGGCCGACCTGTCGGTGCGTGTGGGCCTCAGCGGAGGGGTCGCCACGATGATCGTCGATCACTCCAATTGGACGACCCAGGAGACCGTGGCCGCCGCCGGCGGCACGGCGCAGCTGATCCCGGGGGCCGGCAACCAGACCGGACCGACCGCCGCCACCCCGCTCTTCGCCGACGCGGCCGCCGGCGACTACCGCACCCGAGAGGGGTCCCCGACGATCGACGCCGGGATCACCGATCCGGCCAACGGCCCCCTCGCGCTCGGGGGACGCGCCCGCACCCTCGGCGCGGCGACCGACATCGGCGCTGACGAGGTCGCCCCGGCGCCCCCGCCCGGAACGCCCGGCACGCCCGGGATACCGGGGTCCGGCACCCCGGCCGGCACCCCCGCGACGGCGCCGGGCGCCGCCCCGGTGCTCACGGGTCTCCGGATCGGCCGCTCCTGGACCCGCCGCGCCGGCACCACGATCCGCTTCACCCTCTCCGAGGCGGCCACCGTGAGACTCGCCTTCAGCCGCCGCACCACCGGCCGCCGCGAGGGCCGCACCTGCCGGCCCGCCACGAACGCGAACCGCGCGAAGGCCCGCTGCACCCGGACGACCCTCCGCGGCACCCGCGTCGTGACGGCGAGGGCCGGCGCGAACACGGTCACCTTCGCCGGCCGCCTCCGGGGTCGGACCCTGACCCCCGGCGGCCACGTCGTGAAGGCCACCGCGATCGACGCCTCCGGACTCCGCTCGACCCCCCGCAGCCTCGCCTTCACGATCCGGAGGTGACCGGACCCCACCCGGGTCGCCCGGGTGGGAGAGGGGCTCGCGGGTGCGTCCTGCGCCGGGCGCTGTTCCCCGGGTCCAATTGGACCCCGGCCGGTCGTCCGATTGCGACTCGGGACGACACGGGGGCGAGCCCCTCCCGGCGCGAACCCGGCCTCCCGGGTGTGTCGAGATCGCCCAGGATGGTCCCTATGGCACGGAGCCTCTACAAGGGTGAGCGTCTCGGGAAGACGCCCGCCTGTGCGATCTGCGTGGGGG
>JAEMRL010000020.1 GCA_016463385.1 Thermoleophilia bacterium | reverse complement strand
GGGAAGACGAGCCGGAAGATCGCGATCGCCCGCAGGGCCTCCTTCGCCTCGATCGGCCGGCGGCCGGCCAGCGGGGTGCCCGGGCGCGGGTTGAGGAAGTTGAGCGGGATCTCGTCGGGGTCGAGCTCGCGCAGCTCGTAGGCCAGCTCGAGCCGCTGCTCCCAGGTCTCACCGAGGCCGAGGATGCCCCCGCTGCAGAGCTCCATCCCGAGCTCCTTCACCAGCATGCAGGTCTCGACCCGCTCCTCCCAGGTGTGGGTGGTCACGATGGTCGGGAAGAAGCTCCGGCTCGTCTCGAGGTTGTGGTTGTAGTGGTGCACCCCGGCGTCGCGGAGCGCCTCGGCCTGCGGCCGCGTGAGGAGCCCGAGCGAGCAGTCGACGTCGAGGCTCGTCTCGGCGTGGATCGACTCGATGGCCCGCAGCACCTGGTTCATCAGGCGCTGGTCGGGGCCGCGCACGGCGACCACGATGCAGAAGGCGCTCGCGCCGGATGCCTCGGTGGCGCGCGCGGCGGCCATCACCTGGTCGAGGGGCAGGAAGGCGTGCCGCTGAGCGGGGGCGTCGTAGAAGATCGACTGCGAGCAGAAGGCGCAGTCCTCCTGGCAGCCGCCGGTCTGGGCGCTGATCAGCGACTCCAGCTCGACCCCCTCCCCCCACCAGCGCCGGCGCACCTCGTGCGCCAGGCCGAGCAGCCGCGGCAGCTCGACCTCGGGGAGCTCCAGCAGCTCCCGGGCCTCGTCGATCTCGATCGAGCGCATGTCGTCGAGCACGGAGCGCTCGAGGGCGTCGAGGATGCTCACGGGCGCGGACTCCTGATCGGGGGCGTCGTCACGGCGCGACGCTATCAGGCGTGACGAGCCGCGCGGACCCCGCGCTAACTGCCGAGCAGGACCTTCCGGACCTCGCCCTCGCGCTCGGGCTCGAGGATGGCGAGCACCTGGTCGCCCACCTCGAGCACCGTGCTGGACATCGCGATCTCGGCGACGCCGCCGCGCAGCACCGAGATCAGCTTGGCCCCCGTGGGCAGCCCGAGCTCGTTGACCGGCTTGCCCACGCACGGGCACTTCGGGTCGATCTCGACCTCGATGATCTCGAGGTTCTCCTTGCGCAGCTCGAGGAGGTGGACGAGCGCGTGCTGGGGCACCTCGTGCTCGATCAGCGCCATGATCCGCTGCGTCGGGCACACCGTGGGGGTGACGCCGAGCAGGTCGAAGTGGGCCTGGTTGCGCGGGTCGTTGACGCGGGCGATCACCTTCTCCACGCCGTAGCGCTCGCGGCAGAGCTGCGCGATCACGAGGTTGTCCTCGTCGTCGCCGGTCACCGCCACGACGATGTCGGGCGGGCGGGTGACGCCCGCCTGCTCCAGCACGTAGAGCTCGGTGCCGTCGCCGTGGATCACCCGGTGGCCGAACTCCGACTCCAGGGTGTCGGCGCGCGACGCCTTGGACTCGACCAGCACGACCTCCTGGTCACGCTCGGCCAGCGACCGCGTCACGTTGGCCCCGACCTTCCCTCCACCGATCACGATCGCGAACATCAGCCGCCGTCCCCCTTGGCCCGCCGCGCGAAGTCCGCGAGCCCGTCGATCGCCATCTTCACCGGCGACACCACCTCGAACCCGCGCCCCGCGTAGGCGTCGGCGCGCGCCGGATCCTGGATCCGGGCCGCGACGTGGGGCACCTTGTAGCGCTGCACCGCGACCTGCGCGACCACCAGGTTGGTGTTGTCGCCGTCGGTGGCGGCGATCAGCGCGTCCGCGGTCGCGACGCCGGCCTTCTCGAGCACCTTCTCGTCCATGCCGTGACCGAGCACGAGCGGGTGGCGCCAGTCGGGCCCCAGCCGGCTCAGGTTCTCCTCCTTCATCTCGACGACGACGACGTTCCACCCGTCGTCGGCGAGGGAGTGCGCGAGTGCCGCGCCCACACGCCCGCAACCGATGATCACGACCTTCATGCCCACATCATGCTCCTTCGGACTCGGCGAGGACGCCCTCGGGGAAGGTTACGACCATCACCTCGCACGGCGCGCGCCGCAGGACCTCGTCGACCGTGGGGCTGAAGAACCGCGACTGCGTCCGCCAGCGCGGGGCCGAACCGAGGATGATCAGGCCGATGTCGTCCGCGGCCGCCTCGGAGACGATCGCCTCGCTGATCGAGCGCGCCCGCACGACGCGCGCCTCCACCTCGACGCCGTGCTCCTCCGCGATCTCCCGCGCGTCGACGATGTCGGAGAGCGCGCCGGCCTCGCGGTCGTCGAGCTCCCCGTCGAGGGGCATGGACAGGGGCACGCGCAGCACGTGCAGCACCCGCACCTCCGCGCCGTTCTCCTCGGCGTAGCGGATGGCGGTCGCGAGCACCTCCTCTCCGATCTCCCCCATCTTCAGCGGCACCAGGATGCGGCGGTGCACGTTCGGCTCGTACGGGACGAGGTCGGGCACCGCCGGCGTCGCCCGGCCCAGCAGCGACTCGCCGCCGGCGCGGCGCGAGAGCAGGTAGACGACCCCGCCGAGCGCGAGCCAGACCGGCCCCGCGATGAAGGCCCCGCCGTGGGTGAACAGCGACGCCACCCAGAGGGCGAAGGTCAGCGCGGCGCCGAGGACGCACACCACCGGGATCAGGGCGCCACGGAACCGGACGTTGCCGGGCACCCGGAAGGGGCGCTCCAGCTCGGGCTCGGCCACGCGGAGGCGCACCACGGCGACCTGTGCGGCGGTCATCGCGATCAGCACGCCGAAGCTGTAGAGCCCGGCCAGGAAGCGCGCGCCGTCGGCGACCACGTTGGACACCACGATCAGGGCCGGGGCGATGACCGCGGCGGCGAGCGTCGCGGCCGGAGTGGGCGACGACCCGCGCTCCGGGCGGGCGAAGGCGTGGGGCAGCATGTCGTAGCGGGCCATCGAGTAGGCGAGCCGCTCGGCCCCGGCCATCGCGGTGGCGATGATCGTGATCAGGACCAGCGCGTTCGAGACCCCGACGACGCCGACGAAGACGTCGGCACCCCCGCCGAGCTCGTCGCCGATCGCCCGCGCGATCCCGACCAGCGGGGCGTGCAGCCAGTCGGTGCCGAGGGCGCTCGAGACGCCGTCGGGCGCCGCCGCGTCCGGGCGCGCCGGGTAGGCCGAGATGCCGATGGCCGACACCGCGACGTTCACCACCACCACCGCCCCGATCCCGAGGAAGAGGCTGCGGGGCATCGTGCGGCCCGGCTCCCGCACCTCGGCGGCGAAGTTGGTGACGGTCTCCAGGCCCGTGTAGGCGAGCGTCGCCAGCGACAGCGCGAGGGCGAGCGAGGTCCACGACGGGGTGCTGCCGAGGTCGAACTCGAGCGCCAGCGCGTCGGACGACAGCACCAGGGCGATGCCGAGGATCGAGACCACCAGCTGGGTCAGCAGGGCGACCGCGGCCATCACCACGGCGACGAAGTAGAGGCGCACCCGCCGCGCGCGGCGGACGGCCGCCAGCAGCAGGATCACCAGGATCCCGACGACGACGTCCCACGGCCTCTCGGCGAGCCCGTCGTAGCCGAGCGCCGTGCCGAGGTAGGTCGGGACGAAGAGCGCGGCGAGGGCGATCACGACCAGGTAGTCGAGGAAGAGCACCCAGCCGGTGACGAAGCCCGCGAGGTCGCTGAAGGCGCGCCGGACGAAGGTCGCGGCGCCGCCGGCCTCCGGCATCGACGACGCGCCCTCGGCGTAGGCCAGCGTCACCACGAGCACCAGGAGGCCGACCGCCAGCAGCACCCACGGGGTCGCTCCGACGGCGTAGATCGCCACGATGCCGAGCGCGAAGATCAGCGAGGAGCCGATCTCCCCGTAGGCGACCAGGGCGAGCGACCGGGCGCGCAGCACCCGGACCGGCTCGGTGAAGCGGGGGCTCACGGCCGGGTCACCAGGTAGAGGCGCAGCGCGCCGCCGGCGATGAGCAGGCCGCCGATCAGCAGGCCGAGGCCGCCGCCGACCCCGAGAGAGACGGTTCGGGCGACGATCGCGACGCCCATCGCGATCAGGATCGCCGAGAAGACCATCGCCCGCCGGCCGGAGGACATCATCAGGCGGCCACCCGCGACGCGGCCACGATCACGCGGCAGGGGCTGTTCTTGAGCACGTGCCGCACCGTGCGCCCGAAGACCGGGGTGCGGCGGCCGATGGCGCGGCGGGGCGCCCCGATCACGACCAGATCGGCGTTGCGCGCGACGGCGTCGGCCACGATCGCCGGCCCGGCGCTGCGGGCGCGCTCGAGGCGCGTGACGGCCCGGACGCCGTGGCTCTCGACGATCGCGCGGGCGTCGTCGAGCAGCGCGTTGGCCGCCCGCTCGGCGTCGGGCATCGCCGTGTTGAGCGGCAGCTCCATCGGGATCTCGAGCACGTGGACCACCGCGACCCGCGCGCGCCGCTCGGCCGCCAGCCGGGCCCCCGTGACCAGGGCCTCCTCCGACTCGGCCGAGCGGGTCACCGGCACCACGATCGAGCGGTACTCGATCTCCATCGAGGGGCCGAAGATGAGGGCGGGAGCCCGGATCGTCTCGGCCAGGGGGATCCGGATCACCCGCATCCGGTAGACCATGTAGACGGCGAACCCGACGACGAGCCAGCCGAGCCCCGCCCAGCGGGTCAGCGGCTCCTGGACCACCACCACCAGCCACGCGGCCCCGGTGGCCAGGCCGCCGACGATCGCGAACAGCGGCCAGTCGATCCCCCGGTACCGCAGGTTGGGACGGGCCCGGTAGACCAGCTCCTCGTCGCGCCGGCGCACGCGCAGCGCGACGATCGAGACGTGCGCGATGGTGAACGAGAGCATCGCGCCGAACGAGTACATCGTGCCGAGGAAGTCGGTCTGCCCCGGCAGGATCGCGATGATCGACGCCACGCCGGCGAACAGCACCAGGGCCAGCCAGGGTGTCTTGAAGCGCGGGTGCAGCCTCCGGAAGGGCTCGGGCAGCTGGCGGTAGCTCGCCATCGAGTAGGTGATGCGCGACGCGCCGATCACCCCGGCGTTGGCGGCGATGAAGAGGATCGTCGCCGCGAGCACGCCCACGTAGATCTCGAGGGCGCTGAGCGTGAAGCCCTCGAGGCCCAGGTTGTCGACGATCCCGAGAACCGGGTCGTTGGCGAACCCGCCCTCCTCCGGGGGCAGGCCGAGGGCGGGGGTGAAGCCGTCGGGCCCGAGTGACACCGGCAGCGCGCTGAGCGCGATCGCCGGCAGGGTGAAGTAGATGGCGTACACGGCGATCGCCACCAGGCGGATCGACCGCGGCACGTCGTTGGGCGGGTCGCGGGTCTCCTCGGCGAGGTTGGAGATGGTCTCGATGCCGGTGTAGGCGATCATCGCCACCGGGATCGCCAGGAAGAAGCTCGACCAGGTCGGCGCGACGCCGAAGGTGACGTTGCCGGTGAGGATCTCGGGCGAGAAGATCAGGACGAAGCCCAGCAGCACCAGCAGCGCCTGCGTGGCGAAGTCCACCACCGCCAGCAGGATGTTGAGCTTGGCGGCCTCCTTGACGCCCACGATGTTGATGGCGACCAGGAGCACGATCACCCCGCACCCGACGATCACGTCCCACGGGTTCTGCTTGAGCGGGGTCCAGAAGATCGACAGGTAGTGCGGCACGAAGAACGCCGAGATGGCGATCGTGATGATGTAGTTGAGCATCTGGGCCCACGCCGCACCGAAGCTCACGACCTCGTTGAAGCCCTGGCGCGCGAAGCTCGACGACCCGCCGGCCTCGGGGAAGCGGACCGTGCCCTCGGCGTAGGTGGCGGCCGTCAGCGCGAAGATGATCCCCGCGATGACGAAGACGACCGGCGTCAGTCCGAGGGCGAGGGCGGCGGTGACGCCGAGCGCGTAGTAGATCGACGAGCCGACGTTGCCGTAGGCCGTCGCGAACAGCGCCGGCGCGCCGAGGACGCGCTCCAGCCCCTCCTGCTGACGTCGGCGTCGGCCCGGCACGGGCGGCACTCTACGTCGTGGGGCCATCCCTCATGGAGGGGACGGACGGCCCCTGCGGATCAGAGCGCCTGCGGCCCCAGGACGCGGCGGGCCACGCGCTCGACCCCGCCGATCAGCGGCACCTCCACCTCGGGCGGGCGACTGGCGAGCCGGTGCGCCAGGAAGCGTCCGGCCGGGCGCGTGCGCAGCACGTGCCAGGTGACGGTGGGGATGCGCTCGATGGCGGCGCGCGCCACCCAGGCGGTGGCCGCGTGTCCGGCCAGCGAGGTCCTCAGGCGGCGCCCGTAGGGCTCCATCCCGGCCGCCCGGCCCGCGAGCACGTCGAGGGCCGCCGCGGTGGCGAGCTCCGATGAGAGGAAGGCCTCGAACATGCCGTCGCCCGAGAGCGGGTCGATCAACCCGGCGGCATCGCCGACGACCGCCGTCCGGCCCCGCGCGACGCCGGTCCAGGCCCGGCGGAGGGGCATGCGGTGGCCGCGCACGGAGGTGAGCTCCTCGTCGCGCACGCCGTGCGCGCGGCAGAGCCGGCTGAGGTGCTCGCGCAGGCGGGGGCCCTCGCTCGCCCAGCCGCCGACTCCCAGGTTGATGTGGTCGCCCTTGGGGAAGACCCAGGCGTATCCGCCGGGCACCGTCGCGAGCTCGAGCGTGACCCGCGCGCGGTGGATGCGCTCGCGCTCGGGGGTCATCTCGGCGTTGCCCTCCAGGGCGACCCCGAACATCCGGTCCGCGCCGAGGCCGAGCGCCTTGCCGCTGACCCCGTTGGCGCCGTCGGCGCCGATCACGACCGAGGCCGTGATCCGCTCGCCCCCGTCGAGGACGACCACCGGAAGGGGTCCGTCGGTCTCGATGTCGCGCACGCGCACGTGGTCGCGGAACTCGGCGCCCACCCCGGCGGCCTGCTCGGCGAGGAACTGGTCGAGGCGGCGGCGCTGGGTCATGTGGGCGACCGGGTCGGGGAACACCTGGTGGGTCATGCGCGAGTAGCGCAGGCGCACGTCGAGCTTGTCGACGGTGTCCTCCACCACGGGGCTCACGTCGAAGGGGAGGATGCGGGTCGCGCGCCGGGTCAGGCCCCCGCCGCAGGGCTTGTCGCGGGGGAACGACATGCGATCGAGGAAGACCACGCGCGCGCCCTCCCGGGCGAGCCGGTAGGCCGCCGTCGACCCGGCGGGACCCGCACCCACGACCGCAACATCCACCGCTCCGCTCACCGCCACCCCCGTCGTCCGATCCGGTCCGCTACGCCGCACATCATGACGCCCCGGCCGAGCCCGGGCCGCCGGCCACGCGCGCCACCACGAGGGCGACGTCGTCGCGCAGCGCGCCGCCCGCGAACTCCGAGGCGGCGCGCAGCAGCAGGTCGGCGCACTCCTCGGCCGGCAGCCCGCGACAGCGGGCGGCGGCGATGCGCAGGCGCTCCTCCCCCATGATCGCCCGGCCCTGGCGCGCCTCGGTGAGCCCGTCGGTGAAGACCGCCAGGCAGTCCCCCGGCCCGAGCACCACCTCGACGTCGGTCAGCGCCGGATCGTCGAAGATGCCGAGAAGGCGCCCCGCGCCGCCGAGCTCCTCCACGTCCCCGCCGGCCCTCACCACCAGCGGATGCGGGTGGCCGGCGCGCGACACGGTGACGCGCACGCCCGCGTCCTCGCGCTCCAGCATTGCGTGGGCGGCCGTCAGGAAGAGGGTCCCCAGGCCCTGGCGCCGGATCGCGCCGTTCAGGCGCCCGAGCGTCGCGGCCGGGCTCGCCCCGTCGCCGGCGACCGCCCGCACGGTGTAGCGGGCGAGCGCCGTCAGCGCCGCCGCCTCGGGACCCTTGCCGCAGGCGTCGCCGACGACGATGGCGAGGCGCCCGGTCTCGTCCTCGAAGACGTCGTAGAAGTCGCCTCCCACCTCCTGGGCCGCCTCGGCGGTGACGTAGCGCGCCGCCAGCTCGAGGCCCGCGACCCGCGGCAGCTCGGCCGGCAGCAGGCTCTGCTGGAGCTCGTGGGCGATGTGCACCTGCTCCTGGTGCAGGCGCACGCGCTCGAGCGCCTGTGCGCACTGGTCGGCGAGCGTCAGCAGGAAGGTGCGCTCGCCGGGCGTGAAGGCGCGGCGCTCCACGAATCGCAGGGCGAGCACGGCCTGCGGGGAGCCCCCGGCGCGCATCGGCAGGACGGCCCAGCTGCCCTCGGGCGTGGTCTCGACCATCTCCGCGATGTCCGGGAACGCCGCGATGGCGTCGGCGGCGGCGGGGAAGAACATCGGCTCGGCGGTCCGGGCCACGGTGGGGATCGGCAGCTCGGCCCGGATCGGGAGCCGGCGGCGGCGGTCGGCGCCGCGGGTGCCACCCAGCGTGCGCAGCTCGATCGCGTCGCCGGCGGGATCGGGCCGGCTGACGATCACCTCATCGACGCCGGCCGCATCGCGCACCTCCCGCGAAAGGGCGTCCAGCACCGCGTCCTCGTCGAGGGTCGGCGCGAACGCGGCGGTGAGGCGCTGCAAGGCGACCGCCCGATCGGCCGCCCGGGCGGTCGCCGCGCGCTCGGCCTCCAGGTCGCCCATCACGGCCGTGATCCGGCGTGGCGCGACGACGAGCAGGGCGGCGGCGACCGCCACGGCCATCGCACCGAGCAGCACCAGGACCACCGTCAGCGCATCGGTCCGACGGTCCTGGGCCGTCTTCGCGTCGCGGACGAACGCGTCGGTGTCGGCGATCATCAGGCGGGCGGTCTCGCGGAACGAGGCGAACCGCCCGCTGCCCTCCTCGACGAGGCGCCGGGTCTGCGCGAGCGTCCGGGGGCCGCTGCCACGGCGACCGAGCTCGGCCTCGTAGAAGACCGTCAGCGCGTCGATCTCCCGCTCGGCGCGCACGATCAGGTCGGCGAGGATCGGATGACCGTCGACGTTCGCCCGGATGTAACGCAGGCGGCCCTCGGCCGCCCGGCTGGCGTCGGCATAGGTGTCCAGGAAGTCCTCGCGTTGGGTGACGAGGTATCCGCGGACCGAGCTCTGGCGGCTGACCGTCTGCAGGACGAGATCCTGCACGGCGCTCTTGAGCGGTATCGCGTCGTCGACGTACTTCTCGGTGGCGCTCTCGTTGATGCCCCGCGAGACGGCGAGGGCGACCGCCACGATCACGACCAGCAGCACGATGAGGGCCCCGAAGGCGACCACCAGCCGCCGCCGGGCGTCCGTGAGGCGGCCCGCCTGGGGGGTCCTGCTCAGTTCGCGCCCCGAGCTCGCCCCGTTGCGGGGCGGCGCGCGCGCCGATCGACCTCTGTCACCTTCCGCCCTCCGCGCTGCGCGCCGTCACGGTGGCTCCGCCTCGCCGGCGCCACCCCGGCGACCAGACTAGTGCCACGGGCGGGCGAGTCACGGTGCGGGTAACCGTGACGCCGCCGGCGCGCGGGAGCGCGGCGCCGTGTGAGAGTCCGCGCGCCCGGGCGCCGTCCCGCTCCCGGGCGACCACCCCACCGCGACGATCCGGAGTGCCCATTGTCCGATGAGAACGACGAGCGGAAGGGCGTAGTCGCGCTCTTCCCCTGGCTGGTGACCGCGGCGACCGTCGCCGTGCTCGCGATCGCGCTGCTCACCGCGGGAGGCGACGCGACCAGCGGGGCCTCGGCGACCGCGGACGGCGCCGCCACCACCACGACCACGCAGGAGACCGTCGTCGCCCCCGAGGGCGACGAGGCGACCACGGCGCCGGCCACGACGGCCGGCGGCGCAGACACGACCGCCATCCCCGAGGAGGTGGCGAGCGATCCGGTGGTGCAGCGGCTCGCCCGTGGGCGCACCCTGCCCTTCACCGCCGGGCCCTGGGCCCGCGAGCAGTGGCGGGACGCCGTCTACGAGCGCCTGCGGCCCGCCACCCAGGAGCGCGCCGAGAAGGTCGCCCAGGGTTCGGGCTTCGGGATCCTCATCCAGTAGGGCCCGCCTCAGGACGGATCCTGAGACGGGCCCCGGTCCGGAGGGCTACACCGGGACGGCGGTCACCACGACGTTGTCCCGGTAGTGGCCCGTGGCGGTGTCGAACGAGCCGCCGCAGGTGACGAGCACGAGCCGCGCACGGCCCTTGAGCGAGTACACGTCGTTGGGCAGCGCGGCCTTCGCCATGCGGCGGACGGAGACGACCCGGTAGGTACGGGTGCGCCCGTCGGCCGTGACCACCTGCACGCGGTCGCGCGAGGTGGCGTCCTTCAGCTTGAAGAACGCGCCCGGACCCGAGCGCGCGCTGTCGACGTGGCCGCCGATCAGCACGGCGCCCGCGCCGTCGCCGGGGGCGGCGCCGTCACGCCACCAGCCGGTGCGCGCGATGTTCACCGGCACGTCCAGCTCACCCTTGGCGAGGTCGATGCCGACCGAGGCGACCGGCGCATCGATGCCGAGCGTCGAGACGCGGACGCGGGTGGGACGCGAGACGCCCGCCTGGAGTTCCCGGTGGCGTCCGGCCGCGGTGGTGGCGCGGCCGGTGTTGATGGCCGGCGCGACCAGCGAGGTCTCCTCCGTCAGCCCGCACTCGGTCTGGGTGCCGGTGACGACGCCCGAGCCGGCGATGCGCTCGCGGTAGGTGTAGAAGCCCACCTTCGGGACCGCGACCGTGGGCGAGCGGACGGTGCCGTCGCCGGCCGCCTTGACGGTGCCCTTCCAGAACGGCGTGCCGGTGCAGCGCATCGCCGCGCGCGTCGCGAACGGGCCGAAGAGCTCGACCTCGATGTCCACGGGCGTCTTGCCGAGCCCGGTGACCTTGATGCGGTCGAAGATCCGGGTGCCGGCACGCACGACGTCGTCGGAGACGATCGTCGTCACGGCCGGCGCGCCGATGGCGACCGTGGTCTCGGCCGCCTCGCCGCAGGCGGTCTGGACCCCGTCGAAGGCCTCGGTGGCGAGGATCGACTCGCGGTAGGTGTAGTAGCCGGCGCGGTCGAGGGTGACGGGGGCGGTGGTGTAGGTGCCGTCGCCGTTGGCCGGGAAGGTGCCGGTCCAGTACGGCGTGCCCACGCACGAGATCGCCTCGCGCGTCGGGAACGGTCCCCAGAGCTCGACGTTCACCGTCGCCGCGAGAGCGCCGAGGCCGGTGATGCGGGCCTGGTCGGTGATCTGCGCGCCGGGCGTCGTCTGCTGGGCGCTCACGAGCGTCGTGATGGTGGGCGCGCCCACGGCGATCGTGGTCTCGGCCGCCTCGCCGCACGCCGTCTCGGTGGAGCGCACGAAGTCGCTCGCGTCGATCGTCTCGCGGTAGGTGTAGTAGCCGCCCACGGTCAGGGTGAAGGGCTGGGTGACATAGGTGCCGTCGCCCTGCGCGTCGATCGTGCCGCTCCAGATCGGCGGCGTGTCGCAGCGGATCGCCTCGCGGGTCGCGAAGGGCCCGTAGAGGAACGCGTTCACGGTCGCGCGCTCATCGGCGAGGCCCTCGACGATGACGGTGTCGGTGATCGCCGTGCCCGGGCGCGTGAGCTGGGCGCTCACGGCCGTGGTGACCTTCGGCTGGCGTTGCACCAGGAAGGTCTCGGCCGGGATGCCGCAGGGCGTGGTCACGGCGGCGAAGTCCTCATCGCCGGCGATGACGAGCTGGTACGTGTACCACCCGGGCTTGGTCATGCGCGCCACGGGCGTGCCGACGGTCCCCGACTTCGACACGGTGAAGGTGTTGGTCACGGCCGGCGCCGCGTCGCAGCGGATCTCCGCCTTGGTGCGGAAGGGGCCGTGGATCAGCGAGGTGATCGTGGTCTTGCGCCCCTCCGGCAGGCCGCTGATGCGGACCCGGTCGCGGTTCGCCTGCCCGACGAGCACCTTGGCGGGGAACGCGGTGGTCGAGATCGACACGGTCGCCTTCGAGGAGACCTGGGTCGCCGTCGCCGAGACGCGCTGACTGGCGGCCGCCGCCAGGCGCTGCCCGTTGCGGGCGGCCGCCGTGGTGGTCGGCGTGAAGATGCGCGGCAGGGTCGATGCGATCGACTCGCTGCGGGCCTCGATGCTGACGCCGTCGGCCGCCGTCGGGGTGAAGGTCACCGACGCGACGCCCTTGGCGTCGGTCCGCACGCGGGCCGGGACGCCGTTGGCGCCCTTGGCCTCGAGGGAGATCACGACGCCCGGCACGGGCGCACCCGAGGCGGCGATCAGCTTGACGGTGCCGGTCGCGGGCTTCCCGACCTTCAGGCCGCCGGGGATGTCGGCGTCGATGCGGTACGGGCCGTGCAGCCGGGTGCTCTCACGCGCGATCTTGGCGTAGAGCTCCTGCACCGCCGGGCCGATCGCCGAGGAGTCGACCTCACCCGGGGCGCCGTCGCCCATCAGGGAGTGGACGTAGAGCATCACCGCGGCCTGCTGGTTCGGGTTGGAGCTGCGGCCGTAGTTCCACAGCGCGTAGGCCATGCGGCGCTGCTTCTCGGCCGAGACACCCGCCCCGTCGCGGTTCTTGAGCCCCTCGGAGGAGATCTCCTTGAACTTGTAGCTCGCCTGCGGGTACCAGAAGCGCAGGTCGATGCAGAAGGTCGGCCCCGCGCCCTTCACGGCCCCCCGGTAGTCGCCGAACCAGCGCAGGCCGTAGCGGTAGCGCTCGTACGACCCGACGCCGGTGGTGCCGCAGGTGTTGCGGCCCGCGGTCGAGCAGGGGTCGTTCTGGTTCGGGGGCTCCGCCGCGGCCGCCGTGGAGGCGAACCCGGCGAGGGCGAGGGCGCAGGCGATCGCGCCGAGCACGATGACCCGCCGCGCGGGACGACGACGGGTTCGGCCGATGGGGCTCACGGACTCTCCAGGATGCGGTGGGCACTGCCGCGGCCGGCGCATGGCGCCGGTGGGACGCGGGGGACGTTTCTACCATCCGGCACACGCTTCCGTAAGCCGCCTCGCCGATTCGACACCGACACCGTCTCCGTGACCCCGGGGCGGAGAGGTTTCATCGCGGCGCCCGAATCCAACAAAACTGCAACAACCTCCCCTCGGGCCGCCCTTAGCGTCGGCGTCGCAAACGCCAAACACGCCGAAGCAGGGGGAGCATGCACATCAGGAGAAGCCACGCGCTGGGCTGGGTCGGGGGCGCCGCGGGCGTCGCCGTGGCGGGCATCGCCGCTGCCGCCGCGCTCGCCGGACCGGGCGGCGCCGCCGCGCCGCCCGCCTTCGCGCCGATCGGGACCTACGCCACCGGCCTCACGGGCGGAACGTCGGCCGAGACCTCGGCTCTCGAGGGCCGCCGGCTCTACGTCACCAACAGCACGGGCAACAGCCTCGACATCGTGGACGTCCGCGATCCCGCGGCGCCGGCGCTGGTGAAGCGGGTCGACCTCAGCCCCTGGGGCGCCGGCCCCAACAGCGTCGACGCCGAGGACGGCCTGGTGGCAGTCGCCATGGAGGCCTCGCCGAAGACCGCGCCCGGCCGGGTGGTGTTCCTGCGCTCGGACGGGACGCACGTGGCCGACGTCGGTGTGGGCGCCCTGCCCGACATGCTCACCTTCGACGACGGCGGCCGGCAGGTGATCGTGGCCAACGAGGGCGAGCCCTCCGGCTACGGCTCGGCCGACGCCGCCGATCCCGAGGGCAGCATCTCGATCATCTCCACTAAGGACATCGGCCGGCGTCCCCCGGCCGTGCGCACCGTCTCCTTCGCGGCCTTCAACGCCGGTGGCGCGCGGCACGGCGAGCTCCCGGCGGGCATCCGGCTGAACGGGCCCGGCGCCTCGGTGGCCCAGGATCTGGAGCCGGAGTACGTGACGGTCACCGAGAAGGGCCGCACCGCGCACGTCACCCTCCAGGAGGCCAACGCCGTCGCCGAGATCGACCTGCGACGCGCCCGCGTGACCCGCATCGTCGCGCTCGGGACGAAGGATCACTCCCTGCCCGGCATGGGCCTCGACCCGAGCGACCGCGACAACGCCAACCTGATCGGGACCTGGCCCGTGCGCGGCATGTACATGCCGGACGCCATCGCCCACTTCTCCGTCCGCGGGCGCGACTACCTGATCACCGCCAACGAGGGCGACGGGCGCGACTGGCCCGGCTTCGCCGACGAGGCCCGCGTCTCGACGCTGGCTCTCGACCCGACCGCCTTCCCCGGCGCCACCGCCCTGAAGGCGAGCTCCGCCCTCGGGCGGCTCACGGTCTCCCGGACCGACGGGCTCGCCGCGGACGGCGAGTACGAGGCCCTGTACTCCTTCGGCGCGCGCTCGGCGACGATCTGGGG
>JAEMRL010000308.1 GCA_016463385.1 Thermoleophilia bacterium | reverse complement strand
GCGCTCCCCTGCTCGGCGCGCTTCTCGAGCGTCGTCGGGACTGACGACCCGACGCGGTCGCCCCGGTCTCCGCAGAAGGCCGCAGCCGCGGGCGGGCGGCACCGGATTCGCCGGGGGTGCAGGCGCGGGAGGCTCGGCGTGGATGGTGAGCGCCCGCAGGGCGCCCGCCCCGGACCCGAGGAGGAGCCATGTCCGATCCGCCGCACGATCCCGCGATGCTGCTCGACCACCTCGCCTCCTCGATCGGCGACAGGGTCGGCGCCGGTGCGGTCTTCGGACCGCCCGTATCCGGCGACGGGGTGACCGTGATCCCGGTCGCCCGCGCGCGGTTCGGGTTCGGGGGCGGCGGAGGGCCCTCGCCCGACGGTCACGGCGAGGGAGCCGGTGGCGGCGGAGGTGGCTCGACGCGGCCGGTCGGCTTCATCGAGATGCGCGGCGACCGCGTGCGCTTCCGCCGCTTCCCGAACCCCCTCGCCTTCGTCGCGGGCGTGCTCCTGCTCCTCGGCGTCGCCGCGCTCCTCACGCGCACCGCGCGCCGCTGCGGCCGATGCGGAGACGGCGGCTGCGCCGCCGACTGCGGGCGGCAGGACGACGCGCCCGCCCCACCGGACGAGCCCGGCACGGTCTCCTGAGGACCCGCGCGGCGGGTGCAGCCGAGGCCGGCCGTAGGATCGGCGCATGATGATGCAGACCATCCCGCGGACCGGTGGCTGGGTGGAGGTCGTCTGCGGCCCGATGTTCTCGGGCAAGTCGGAGGAGCTGCTGCGGCGGCTGACGCGCGCCGCGATCGCCAACCAGCGCGTGGAGCTCGTGCGCCCCGCCTCCGACACCCGCCACGACGGCGACGAGCTGGTGACGCACGCGGGCCGGCGCATGACCGCCCACCGCACCAGCGACCTCGAGTGGATCCGCGACCTCGACGTCGAGGTGCTCGGACTGGACGAGATCCAGTTCTTCCCCGAGGGCATCCTCGAGGTGGTCGATGAGATGGCCGGACGGGGCGTGCGCGTGGTCTGCAGCGGGCTCGACATGGACTACCGCCGCCGGCCGTGGCCGGTGATCCAGACCCTGCTCTCGCGCGCGGAGTTCATCGACAAGCTCCAGGCCGTGTGCCTCTGCTGCGGTGGCCCCGCGACCCTCAGCCAGCGCCTCGAGGCCGATGGATCACCGGCCCCCGCGGCCGGCTCCACCATCGAGATCGGCTCGGGCGAGCGCTACGAGGCCCGGTGCCGGGCCTGCCACGAGGTGTCGTAGGCCCTCGCGCACGGCCCCCGCTGCGGGGAGACCGCAGCGGGGGCCGGGGCCGGTACGGATGCCCGGATCGCCGGCTCCGCGAGAAGCTCCTCCCGAGCGGGGACCCGGCCCCGACCACACGGACGAAAGGCCGGGCAATGCTGAGCATCGAACAGCGGCAGGACGTTCTCGACGTGCTGCTCGCCGATCACCCCGATGGCCGCTTCTCGCTCCAGGACGTCCTCCGGACCGCCGGTTCGGCGACGATCGTCGGTGACGCCGACGCCCCGAGCGAGGACGAGGTCCGCACGCTGCTCCGCTCGTGGCAGTGGCGCCGGATCGTCGTACGGGCGCGCGACGGCTTCTGCATCCGCCGCATGGGCGCCCCCGTCTGAGTTCCCGGCCGGCCCGGTCGAGACGGCGTCACCGCCGCCTCCCGGGCCCGCGGGGCCTAGCCCGGCCGACGCGCCCCAGCCGCCCCAGAGGGCGAGGCGGTCCATCGCCCGCAGCGTGACCGGGCCGAGGACGCCGCGGCCGGCCGGCTCGCGCACGCGCCGCTGGGTCTGGAAGCGGGCCACGGCCTTCGAGAACGCCGCGTCGTAGCGGCCCGCGCCGACCCCGCCGCGCAGGACGCCCGCCCACACCAGGCGCGCGCGGGCCTCGGTGAGGACGACCGAGCGCATGCCCACGAGGGCGGCGCCGCCGGGCAGGAGGCGGTCGCCCTTCTTGCCCTGGAGACCCGGGTCCCGCAGGCCGGCCAGGCGGATCGGAGCGGGCACCGGGGCGGTCAGGCGGGTGATGTTGCCGTAGCGGTCAGCGGCGATCAGTACGGCCACCTGGCCCGCCGTGACGGCGGTGGCCCCGTTGGCGGGCAGGGAGCGGCCCTCGTTGACGCGGGCTCCCCGGGGGCCCGACGCGCCGTCGCGGACCGACCACGCGATGCGGCCGGTCGGGGCGCCGGGACGCGTGCTGGCGCGGGCCTTCACGGTGGGGCCGCGCGTGTCGACGATCGCCGTCACCGTCATGCGGCGGACGTTGCCCGCGGCGTCGGTCGCGACGAGCGTCACGCGGTGGCGGCCCTCCGGGATGCGGAGCGTCGTCCCCTTCATCGGGCGGGTCGGGCCCGCGCCGATGCGGGCGGTGAGCGAGGCCAGCCCGGTGGCGTCCTGCGGCACGACGCGCAGGGTGCGGCTCAGCATCTTGACGGCGAGGGCAGGGACGCTTCCGTCCACGATGACGGTGACCTGCGTGCTCAGTTCCAGGCCGTCGGGCATGCGGGCGACGACCTGCGCCGTCATCGCCCCGGCCCGGAAGGCGCGGCTGACGTGCAGTCCGGTGAGGGCGCGGCCGTCGGGGAACGTCCAGCGCACGCGGGCCCCGGCCGGCGCCTTGGCGGTGAAGACGATCTCCTCGCCGGGGCGGGCGAAGGCCGTGGAGGCGCGCGCGGTGAGCGTGGTGGGGCCCGGATCCGGGCCGCGCGCGCTCACGCGGGCCGCCTCGGAGCGGTTGCCCGCCGCGTCGATGGCGGTGACGGTGAGGTCGTGGACGCCGGGCGGCAGCGGCACCTGGGCGCTCACCACCGACGGCGGCGCGACCGAGGCGATCGCGGCGCCGGTGGTGACGACGGGGGAACCGTTGCGGGCGACCTCGAAGGTGACGCCTCCGGCCGTCGACTCGAGCTGCACCTCGGGGGATGCGGTGGCGTTGCCCTCGTCGTCGGTGGCGATCACCTGGTAGCGGTAGAGCGTGCCGCGGTCGGCGACCGGCATCCAGCGCAGCAGCACGCCGTCGGTGGTCGACTCGGCGGCGACGCCTCCGGGGGGCACGGGCGGGGCGACGTCGCGTGCGCCCGGATCGGTGAAGGCCGCCCCCGTGGCGGTGCCCACATCCACCCCGTCGCGCAGCACGCGGTAGGCGGTCGAGCCGGCGGCCGAGCCCCATTCGAGCCGCGGCGGCCAGCCGGTCGCGTCCGGGGCCACGGGCTGACTGGGCGGCGTGCGGTCGGGGGTGACGACGACCGAGGTGTTCACGGGCGACACGTTCCCGAGCCGGTCGTAGGCGACCGCCTGGTAGGTGTAGGAGACCGAGTCCGCGAGGCCCTCGTCGCGCACCGTCCCGAAGTCCCCGTCGTGCACCAGGCGGCCGTTCTGGGTGACGACCACGCGCACCGAACGGAGGTCGCCGACGGCGGGGGCCGTGACGATGGTGACCGCGCCCCGGCTCGAGTTGACGGCCACGCCCGAGTCGGGCGTGATGATCATGAGGGGCGATCCCGGTGGTGCCCGGTCGATGCGGACGCTGCCGGCGCCGCCCGGCGTGGCCCCGGTCCAGTCGCTGACGTTGCCCGCCCCGTCGGTGGCGCGGAACTGCAC
>JAEMRL010000307.1 GCA_016463385.1 Thermoleophilia bacterium | reverse complement strand
CTCGCCGAGGGCGCGGGCGAACGCCGCCCCCTGTGGCGTGGCCCGGCGGCTGCCGACCACCGCGACGACGGGCGACCCGGCGAGCCGCTCCACCACCGCGCGGCAGTCGCCGCGCACGAAGAGCCCGAACGGCGGGTCGGGAAGCTGCCGCAACGGCGCCGGGTAGCCGGGCTCCCCCATCCCGACATGGGCGATCCCGGCCGCGGCGAGCCACGCGTCGTCGGCGGCGGGGTCGATGCGCCCGCGGACACGGTGCGCGAGGTCGAGCTCGGCCCCCGCGCAGCGCAGGAGCCGCCCGAGCTCGGCGCGGTCGGCCAGCCAGAGCCGCTCCGGCCCGCCCGCCGCGCGGGCCGGCCGCTGGAGATCGCGGCCCAGCGTGTGCGCCATGCGCGCGAGCCCGAGGGGCCATTCCGCTCCGTCGCTCATCGCACCGCCCCGGGGCCGACGGGGACCCGGTAGCCGAGAGCCTCGGCGAGGTGCTCGGCTCGGACGTCGTCCACCCCCTCGAGATCGGCGATCGTCCGCGCCACCCGCAGCAGGCGGTCGTGCGCGCGCGCCGACAGGGCGAGGCGATCCACCGCCCGTCCGAGGAGCGCCTTCGCGGGGTCGTCGAGCGCGGCCGCCCGGCGCGCCTCGAGAGGCCCGAGCTCGGCGTTCGGCCGGCTCTGACCGCGATCGGCCGCACGGCCGCGCGCGCCCGCGACACGGGCCCGGACCGTCTCGCTGGTCTCAGCGCTCGAGCGGCCCATCAGTTCCTCGCGGTCGAGCCGCGGCACCTCCACGTGCAGGTCGATCCGGTCGGCGACCGGCCCGGACAACCGCGCGCGGTAGGCCTCCGCGCGGCCCGGCGGGCAGACACAGCGGCGCACCGGGTCGCCGTCGAACCCGCACGGGCAGGGATTGCCGGCGCAGACCAGCAGCGGCCGGGCCGGGAAGCGGGCGCTCATCATCGAGCGGGTCACGTCGATCCGCCCCTCCTCCAGCGGCTGGCGCAGCGCGTCGAGCGCCGACGGGGCGAAGGCGCAGACCTCGTCGAGGAAGAGGACGCCGTGATGCGCCAGGCTCACCTCGCCGGGCCGCGGTATGCGCCCTCCACCGACCAGGCCCGCCGCCGAGACCGTGTGGTGGGGGGAGCGGAAGGGCCGCCGCACCACCAGTGGGCACCCCGGGTCGAGGAGGCCCGCGACCGAATGGATGCGCGTGACCGCGAGGGCCTCGTCGAGCAGCAGCGGCGGCAGGATGCCCGGCAGCCGCCGCGCGAGCATGGTCTTGCCGCCGCCGGGCGGGCCCACCATCAGCATCGAGTGCCCTCCGGCGGCGGCCACCTCGAGGGCCCTGCGAGCCGAGCCCTGACCACGCACCTCACCCAGATCGGGACCCGGCGCCGCCTGGGCGCCCGCCAGCAGGGCCCCCGCGTCGACCACGACCGGCTCGTACGCGACGCGCCCCTCGAGCACGTCCACGGCGTCCCGGAGGGTCGCGACCCCGATGACCTCGACGCCGGGGACGAGGGCCGCCTCGGCGGCGTTCGCGGCGGGGACCATCATCCGCGCCCAGCCCTCGCGCGCGGCGTGCTCGGCCATGGCGATGGCGCCCGGCACGGGCCGGACGCCGCCGTCGAGGGCCAGCTCGCCGACCGCCCCGAGCCCCCGCAGGGCGGCTCCCCGGATCTGGCCGGACGCGGCGAGGATCGCCAGGGCCAGCGGGAGGTCGTACTGGGGCCCGGCCTTGCGCAGGTCCGCCGGGGCGAGGTTGGCGACGATCCGGCGCGCCGGGACCGTGAACGCCTGGTTGGCCAGGCCCGAGCGCACGCGCTCGCGCGCCTCCTGGACGGCGACGTCGGCGAGGCCGACGACCGCGAAGGACGGGAGGCCGGCGCGCAGGTCGACCTCCACCTGGACGGTCGAGGTCTCGAGGCCGAGGACGGCGGGGCTGAGGAGGTGGGCGACCACGGACTCCACGCTCCCACCGCCCCCAGCCACGGCTCTGCGGGCAGAGGCGTCGAGCGAATGCCCGGGGTGTGACGGCTCCGGTGCGCCCCGAGCGCCTAAGCTCTGTCCTGACAGAGGAGGAGCCATGGAGTTCGACCACGTCGCCCAGCAGGTGCCGGACATCGCCGAGGCCATCGAGTGGCAGAGGAGCACCGTCCCGGGCACGACGGTCCTCCACCAGGACCCGACCTGGGGCCTCGTGGAGTCGGGCGGCGTGAAGATCGCCTTCGTCCTCCCCGAGCAGCATCCCCCCCACCTCGCGTTCCGGGTGGACGCCGAGGAGCTCGAGCGCCTCGCCGACGCGCACGGCGCGGAGATCGCGACGCACCGCGACGCGACCAGGAGCATCTACCTGGTCGGACCGGGCTCGCTGCAGACCGAGATCATCCAGTATCCGGAGGCGACGACGTGAGCACTTACGACGCGATCGCCGGGCTGCCGCTCACGGTGGAGGCGTACAGCCTCGAGGTCCTGGCCCTGCAACTCGGCCCCGAGTTCCGGCGGCTCACGACCATCATCCGCCTCCATGGCGCAGGCCACGAGGGCGTGGGCGAGGACGTCTGCTACGAGCCCGCCGAGCACGAGACGCAGGCGGCCGCGGGGCCCGTGCTGCCGCTGGCGGGCTCGTCGACCCTCGACGGCTTCTCGCGGCGGCTGGACGGCCTCGACCTCTTCCACGCCGGCCCGCCCTCGTGGGACCCCTCCCTCGACTACCGCCGCTGGGCCTTCGAGAGCGCGGCGCTCGACCTCGCTCTGCGGCAGTCGGGAGCCTCGCTCGCCGACGTCCTCGGGCTGCCCCTCAACCCGGTGCGCTTCGTGGTCTCCACGCGGCTCGACGACCCCTTCGGCGGCGGCCAGCCCTCCGCCGAGCGCGTGCTCCGCTGGCTGCGCCGGGATCCCGGGCTGAGGTTCAAGCTCGACCCCACCGACGAGTGGCCGCACGAGATGATCCGCGAGCTCGCCGGCCTCGACGCGGTCGACGTCATGGACATGAAGGGCCAGTACGAGGAGGCCCCCTTCGGCATCCCCTCGGAGCCCCGCACCTACCGGGAGATCATCGCGTCGTTCCCCCACGCGCTGATCGAGGACCCGCGCCTGACGCCGGAGCTGCGCGAGACCCTCGAGGGCCACGAGGACCGCGTCACCTGGGACGCCCCGATCCACTCGGTGGACGACATCCTCGGCCGTGAATGGCCGCCGCGGGTCGTCAACATGAAGCCCTCGCGCTTCGGCCCGCTCAGCCGCCTGTTCGCGGCCTACGACCACCTGCGCGACAACGGGATCGCCGCCTACAGCGGCGGGCAGACCGAGCTCGGCCCGGGCCGCGGCCAGGTGCAGTACCTGGCATCCATGTTCCACCCGGACGCACCCAACGACATCGCCCCGAGCGGCTACAACGACCCCGAGCCGCCGGACGACCTGCTGTCGAGCCCGCTCGCGGTCGCCGCGTCGCCGATCGGATTCCGCTGGGGCGAGTGACGCCCCGGGGCACGGTGGCGGGCCTGGGCTGACACGCCCCGGGGTGGAATCGCGCGCGTGGCGCGGGGGACCCTCGGGGCATGAGCGACCGGAGCGAACGCGGCAGGCGGGGCGAGCGGGCGGCGCGCCGTCATCTGAT
>JAEMRL010000306.1 GCA_016463385.1 Thermoleophilia bacterium | reverse complement strand
GTCGTTGTGGTACCCCCGCTCGCCGAGCGCATCGGGGTCGAACCGGGTCGCGAGCAGCGTGTCCGCCGCCGCCCGCGAGTAGGGCCCGACCGTGGGCTCGGCGAGCCCCGGGGTACCGGCGGCCTCGAGGGCCGCCTGGATCTCGGTGTCCTCCCGCATGCGGGAGGCCTTCTCCGCGAGCGCGAGGTAGCTGCGCATGCAGCCGGTCGCGAACTCCCACACGCCCCGCCCGCGCTCGACGCGGTAGGGGCGGGCGTCGAAGTGGCGCGGGCCGTCGTAGCCCGACTCCTCCAGGAGCCTGACGAGGAAGAACGCCTCCATCAGGTCCTGCGCCCCGAAGCGGAAGTCCTGGTCGTAGCGGCCGATCCGCTGCGCGTTGAGGTCGATGTGGAAGAGCTTGCCGGCCTCGATCGCCTGCGCGACCGCGTGGTAGAAGCTCAGCCCGACCATGGTCTCGTGGGCGGCCTCCGGGTTCACCCCGACCATGTCCGGGTGCTCGAGCGTCTGGATGAAGGCCAGCGCATGCCCGACGGTCGGCAGGAAGATGTCGCCACGCGGCTCGTTGGGCTTGGGCTCGAGGGCGAACCGGGTGGCGTAGCCGCGATCGCGGACGAAGCCGCACAGGAAGTCGAGCGCCTCCCGGTAGCGGCGCAGGGCGTCGATCGGGGGCTTGGCGGCCAGGACCTCGGTGCCCTCGCGCCCGCCCCAGAAGACCTGGATCCCGGCGCCGAGCTCGACCCCGAGCTCGATGGCGCGCATCGTCTTGGCGATCGCCAGGCGGCGCACCTCGGGCGAGTTGCTGGTGAACGCCCCGTCCTTGAAGGCCGGATGCCCGAACAGGTTCTGGGTGGCCATCGAGACGACCATCCCGGTGTCGTCGAGGGCGCGCCGGAAGCGGGTGACGATGGCGTCGCGCTCGCTGCCGGTGGCATCGGGAGGGATCAGGTCGTCGTCGTGGAGGCTGACGCCCCAGACGCCGAGCGCGCCGAGCTGGCGCACGATCTCGGCCGGGTCCAGCGCGGGGCGGGTGGGGCCGCCGAACGGATCGCTCCCGCGATTGCCGACGGTCCAGAGGCCGAAGCTGAAGCGGTGGCGGGGGTCGGGCTCGAGGGCGGTCATCCGGCTCTCCTCGCATCGGTCTGGGCTCCCGGGAAGAGCGTCGGATCGGCGAGCAGGGGCGCGAACGCCAGCTCCGCCGCACCGAGCAGGAGGGCCTGCGCCCCGAGCCGCGAGGCCACGACCTCGACGGAGGCTCCGGTCGCCGGCAGCGCGCGGGAGTTGAGCGCGCGGTCGATCTGGTCGTCGACGTACCGGAAGATGTCCGCGAAGTAGCCGCCGAGCACGACCCGCCGCGGGTTGAAGATGTTCACGATCCCGGCGACCCCGATCCCGAGCCAGTTGCCGATCTCCCGGAGCGCGCGCACGGCGCGCTCGTCGCCCCGGGCCGCCGCGTGGAGGACCTCGTCCACCACCTCGCGGCCGCCGCGCGTCGGATCGACGCCCGCGGCCCGCAGCAGCGCGGGCTCACCCACCTCGGTCTCCAGGCACCCCCGCGATCCGCAGCGACAGGGGCGGCCGTCGGGGTTCACGGCGACGTGACCGACCTCGCCCGAGTAGCCGTCGGCGCCCCGCAGCGGCCGGCCGTCCACGATCACGCCGCCCCCCACGCCCACCTCGCCGCAGAGGAACACGAAGTCGTCGAGCCCGACGCCGGCCCCGCGCTGATGCTCGGCGAGCGCGCCCAGGTCGGCGTCGTTGCCCACCAGCACCGGCACATCGGTGCCGAACGCCTCCGCCACCAGGTCGCCGAGCGGCTCGTCGCGCCAGCCGAGGTTGGGCGCGATCCGTACCAGGCCGTCGGTGCGGCGCACGACGCCGACGATCGAGACCCCGATCGCGACGAGCGGCGCCGGCTGCGCGTCGAGCAGGGGCCGGCCGATCCGGTGCAACTCGGCGACGACCTCGGGGGCCGCCACCGGAGAGCGCTCGCGCTCGACGCGCACCTGGCTGCGCACGTCCCCCCCGAGCCCGACGATCGCGACCGCGAGCGAATCGACCCCCACCTCGACCGCCAGGACGACCGGGCCGTCACCGGCGAGGCGCACCTCCGGCGAGGGGCGCCCCGGGCCGGACGGACTGCGGGGAGGCCCCTCCACCACGAGGCCGCGCTCGGTCAGCTCGGCCACCAGCGTCGCCACCGTGCTCCGGCTCAGATCGGTCCGCTGGGTGAGGGCCGCGCGAGAGAGCGGGCCGGCCAGGTGGAGATACCGCAGCACCATGCTGAGGTTGTGGGGCCGGAGCTGGTCCGTGCTCCGCCCCTGGCCGAGATCGATGTCCATCGGTCGTCTTCTGTGCTGACTCGGGATGATCAGCAGCCTCGCGTCGGGATAGTTTTGGTTTGCAACAAAACAAACAATGTGGGCAAACTACCCTCGGCCTGGGAACGACGTCAACAGGTTCGTAACAACTTCTTCCGAAGGGGCGCGGGTGCCCGCACTGGTGGCAGGCGTGGACAGCTCCACGCAGGGAACCAAGGTGGTGGTGGTCGAGACGGGAACGGGTGCGGTGGTGGCCGAGGGCCGCGCGCCCCACGTGGTGAGCGGCACGGGGGGCGCGCGGGAGAGCGATCCGCGCGCCTGGTGGGCCGCGCTCGGCGAGGCCCTCGCGGCCACCGGCTGCGCCGCGGCGATCGACGCGATCTCCGTCGCGGCGCAGCAGCACGGCCTCGTCGCCCTCGGAGGCGACGGCGAGCCGCTTCACCCGGCGATCCTCTGGAACGACACCCGCTCGGCACCCGACGCCCGCGTGCTGGTGGAGGCGCTGGGAGGGCCGGAGGCCTGGGCCGCCCGCCTCGGCAGCGTGCCGGCGCCGAGCTTCACCGTCACCTCCTGGGCGTGGCTGCGGCGCACCCGGCCGGAGGTCGCCGGCCGGGTGCGCGCGATCCGGCTCCCCCACGACTACCTCACCGAGCGCCTCACGGGCCGCGCGGTCACCGACCGGGGCGACGCCTCCGGCACGGGGTGGTGGTCGCCCGCCGAGGGCCGCTACGTCGCAGACGTCCTCGGCCTGCCGCAGATCGCCCTCGAGGAGGGGATGCTGCCGCACGTGCAGGGGCCCGGCGAGCCCGCCGGGCCGGTCACCGACGCGGCCGCGCGCGAGCTCGGCCTGCGGGCGGGCATACCGGTCGGATCGGGCACCGGCGACAACATGGGCGCCGCGCTCGGCCTCGGGCTCGCGCCGGGGGTGCCGGTCGTGAGCCTCGGCACCTCGGGCACCGCCTACGTGGTGTCCGACACGCCGACGGCCGATCCCACCGGGACGATCGCCGGCTTCGCCGACGCGTCGGGGGGCTACCTGCCGCTCGCGGCGACGCTCAACTGCACTCTCGCCATCGACCGGATCGCCGGGTGGCTGGGCCTCGACCGCGAGGACGTCGCCGACGACACCGACGTGGTCGTGCTCCCGTACCTGGGGGGCGAGCGCACGCCCCACCTCCCCGCCGCCGGCGGCACGTTCGTCGGCCTGCGCGACGACACGCGGCCGGGGGAGATCCTGCTCGCCGCCTACCGCGGCGCGGTGGCGTCGCTCCTCGGGGCCGTCGATCTGCTCGCCGAC
>JAEMRL010000305.1 GCA_016463385.1 Thermoleophilia bacterium | reverse complement strand
GCGCGGCAGCGCCCGCCGCCGCGGTCATGCGGTCGCCCCGGCGGTCTGGTTCATCTCCGCGAGCGGCAGGTCGGTCCGGAAGACGCTCCCGCGCCCCGGCTCGCTCTCCACGCGCACCGCCCCCCCGTGGGCCTCGGCGATCGCCTTGACCACCGCCAGGCCGAGGCCGCTGCCGGGCACGACGTCGGCGGTCGCCTGGCGGGCGCGGTAGAAGGGCTCGAAGAGCCGGGCGCGCTCGTCGCGCGGGATGCCGGGGCCGTCGTCGGCCACCGCGATGCGGGCGAACGCGTCGTCGGTCTCGAGGCCGACGCGCACGTGGCTTCCCGGCGGGCTGAACTTGATCGCGTTGGAGATCAGGTTGTCGAGGATCTGGCCGAGCCGGTCCGCGTCGCCCTGGATCCACGGGTCGGCCCGCACGTCCTGCTCCAGGGCGATGCCCTTCGCGGTGGCCGAGGGACCGGCGGCCTCGACGGCCTGCGAGACGAGATCGCCGAGCCGGACGCTGCGCAGATCCAGCCCGAGCCGCCCGGCGTCGGCCTGCGCGACGAGGAGGATGTCGCGCACCAGCGCGCTCAGGCGGCGGCCGTTGCGCTCGGCCACCTGCAGCAGGTCGCGCACGTCCTCGTCGGTGGTGTCGGCGATCGCCAGCTCGAGGTAGCCGATCACCGCCGACAGGGGCGTCCGCAGCTCATGGGAGACCATGGCCAGGAACTCGTCCTTGAGCTGCTGCGCCTCCCGCTCGGCGGCCAGCAGCGCCTCCGAGGCGCGCTGGGCGGCCTCGCGGCGCCGCAGCTCCTCCTGGGCGTCCCGCCAGGGACCCATGTCGCGGTAGGTGGAGACGAACCCGAGCTCCTCGCCGTCGGGGCCGCGGCGGGTCGCCACGCTCACCCGCACCGGGAAGGTCTCGCCGGCGCCGCGCTGGAACTCGAGCTCGTACTCGCCGCGCCCCGCGCCGCCCATCACCTCGCGGAACACGGCGAGCGTCTGATCGTGGTCGGCCGCCGACCACCAGGGGTAGGGCGGCCCCGTGGCGCCGACGACCTCGGCCCGGCTGAGTCCCACCATCTGGAGGAAGGGGACGTTGGCCTCGAGGATCCTCCCATCCGGCGAGGTCACGATCAGGCCCTCGCGCAGCGCGGCGATGATGCCGGCGGCGTGGTCGCGCTCGGCGGCGAGCGCGCGCTCGGCGGCGCGGCGCCCGGTCACGTCCTTCACGCTCTCGACGTACATCAGCAGCCCGCCGTCCGGGTCGAGCACTGGCGCGGCCGCGATGATCACGTCGATCGCCACGCCGTCGCGGCTGCGGAAGGCGAAGTCGAACTCCCCCCCGCCGCCCCGCGTCACGACGTCGAGCGGGTCGAGGGCGGGGTCGGCCCAGTACGGGAGCGGCGGCCGTGCGCCGACGAGCTCCTCCGCGGAGAAGCCGGTCATGGTGCAGAAGCGGGGGTTGACCTGGGCGATCGTGCCCTCGGGGGTCCGCACCACGAAGCCGTCCTGCAGGCTCTCG
Source organism: Thermoleophilia bacterium (assembly GCA_016463385.1). Taxonomy (GTDB): domain Bacteria; phylum Actinomycetota; class Thermoleophilia; order Miltoncostaeales; family Miltoncostaeaceae; genus Miltoncostaea. The sequence continues at coordinate 2,111 of JAEMRL010000305.1, read as the reverse complement.
ACCACGGCCGAGACGTAGTCGCGCTCGCGCGCCAGCTCGCGCTCGGCCTGCCGGAGGTCGGTCATGTCGCGGACGATGCCCGTGAAGAGGCGCGCGTCACCCGGCACCTCGCTGACGCCGAGGTGCATCGGGAACTGCGAGCCGTCCCTGCGCAGGCCGACGACCTCGCGACCGATGCCGATGATGCGCGGCTCGCCGCCCGCCAGGTATCGCCGGAGGTAGTCGTCGTGGTTCGACCGGTAGGGCTCGGGCATCAGCATGTTGACGTTGCGGCCGAGCATCTCGTCGGCGGGGTAGCCGAAGAGGCGCTCCGCCGCGGGGTTCACCGACTCGATCCGGCCCTGGCCGTCGATCGTCACGATCCCGTCCACCGCCGTCTCGACGATGGAGCGATAGCGCTCACCGCTGTCGAAGCCGGGGTGGTCAGGGATAACGGACTCTCCCGGGACGGATCCTCTGGAAGCCAGATCCTAGACCCGCGGGGGGCCGCCGGTTCAGATTTCCGGATCGGGAACGGGACGAATGTACCGGCTCATGGATCCGGCGACCCGACGCGGCACTCCGCCGGTCTCCGTTTTCTTGACAGTCCTCGCACTCCGGATGATATTGAGGGCGTTCCGGCGGGCTCGGGTCCGGACCTCCCGGTCGGCAGCTGGTGCGGCGTGTGCATGCGTGTCGCCGGAAGACGGGGGTGTGGTGGGCTCAGATCGCGTGGCTCCGCTCGTGCTCGTGGTCGACGACGACGCCGACGTCCGCAGCCTCTTCTGCCGCGCGCTCGGCCGGGCGGGCTTCCGCACGCGCGAGTGTGCAGGCGGACGCGACGCCCTCGCCGCACTGATCGAGAGCGACGCCGCCCTGGTCCTCCTCGACGGCCGGATGCCCGACATGGACGGTACGACGGTGCTGCGCGCGATGCGGGGCGACCCGGGTCTGCGGGCGATCCCGGTGATCATGGTGACCGGCGAGGGCGAGGTCGACGAGCGCGTGGCGGGGCTCGATGCCGGAGCCGACGACTACGTGGTCAAGCCGATCGCGCTCGACGAGCTGGTCGCCCGCGTCCGCGCCCATCTGCGCAGCCGCACGATCTGGAGCGCCGCCGTGGTGGCGCGCGACCTGCGCCAGCGCGCCCAGGTGGCGAGCGCGGTCGGCCGCCTGGCGGCCGACTCGCCCCCCGATAGGCTGCCCCATCTGCTCTGCATGGAGTACCAGCGCTCTCTCGATGCGAGCCTGGTGGCCATCCTGCTGTCGGCGAAGGGCCGCGCCCTCGCGCTCGCGGCGCCCGACGGCCCGGGCGACCCCGACGCCTGGGGCGCCCACACCACCGGGCTCGCGGCGTACCTGCGGCGCAAGTCGCGCACCGGCCCGTGGATCCAGCGCCTCCCGCAGCGCTCGGCCGACTCCACCCTCAGCCGCGACCTGCGCCGGCTCGGCCTCGAGGGCGCCGCCTGCGTGCCGATACCGGTCTGGCGCCGCGACGGCGAGCCGCAGCCGATCCTCATCATCGCCCCCGGGCCCGAGGCCGTGCTGGAGGACATGGCCGACGAGGCCCGTCGCCTCGCGACGGTGATCGACTTCGCGACGGTGGCCGCCGGCGTCCTCGGCCCGCACCTGCTCGAGTCGGACGACGTGCAGCAGCAGCGCGACATGCTCCGCGCGGTGATCGCCGCGGGCGCGTTCACCACCCACTTCCAGCCGATCACGACCATCGACGGCCCCGGGACGGTGGGCTACGAGGCGCTCACGCGCTTCCTCGACGGCGCCCCGCCGCAGATGCGCTTCGCCCAGGCCGCCGCGCTCGGGCTCGCGGCCGAGTTGGAGACGGCCACGCTCGCGGGGGCTGTCGCGCTGAGCCGCGGGCTGCCCGAGGACGCATGGGTGAGCCTCAACGTCTCGCCCGGCACCGTCACCGACAGCGCCCTGCTCTCGTCGCTCGTGCGCTCCGCCGAGCGGCCGGTCGTGGTCGAGGTGACCGAGCAGGAGGCGATCGACGACTACGGCGCCGTGCTGGAGTCGGTGTCGGCGGCCGGGCCGGACGTCCGCCTCGCGGTGGACGATGCGGGCTCCGGCCACGCGAGCCTGCGCCACATCCTCCGCCTGCATCCCGCCTACGT
>JAEMRL010000019.1:11112-14305 GCA_016463385.1 Thermoleophilia bacterium | reverse complement strand
CCCCAGTACGAGACCGTGAAGGTCCTGAGCGCGGGCGACACCGTGCCCCTGACCGGCGACGCCTCGAAGACGTACCAGATGGTCGGCATCCCCGACGGCCTCGGCGCGTACCGGGGCTCGAACGGCTCGCGGATCGTCTACGTCAACCACGAGCTCGGATCGGCGATCCAGTCCGAGCCGGTGCCCGGCGGGCCGCTCAACCGCGGCGCCTTCGTCTCGCGCTTCGTCATGGACGCCGGCGGCACGGTGAAGTCGGGGCAGCGCGCCTACGACACGGTCTATCTCGACGACACCCTCGTCGGACCGGCGGCGGAGGTCGGCAACACGACCCGCGGCTTCTCGCGCTTCTGCTCGGCGTCGCTCGCCGGGGCCGAGGAGGGCTTCGACCGGCCGATCTACTTCGCCAACGAGGAGGACGGCAACCCGGCCACCACCTTCGACGGCAAGGGCGGCCTCTCGGTCGCCATCTTCGACGGTGAGGCCCACGCCCTGACCGACCTCGGTCACTTCGCCTGGGAGAACACCCTCGTGCAGCCGGGCACCGGCAAGCGGACGGTGATCATGGGCATGGAGGACGGCCCCAACGTCCTCGATCGCACCAAGGAGAACAGCCAGCTCTACATGTACGTCGGCGAGAAGGACCGCAGCAAGGGCGCGAGCGTCCTCGAGCGCAACGGCCTGGTCGGCGGCACCCTCTACGTCTTCGTCGCGCGCAACCCGAACATCGCCAGCGAGGTGAACTTCCAGGAGGGCACCATCCGCGGCAAGTGGGTTGCGATCCCGAACGCGGGTGACCTCGACGCCGCGGCTCTCGAGGCCGCCAGCGACGCGGTCGGCGCCATGGCCTTCGCGCGGCCGGAGGACGGCGCCTTCAACACCCGCAACAAGAACGAGTTCCTCTGGGTCACGACGGGCGGCGCCGCGGGCGCGAACGTGCTCGGCCGCGTCTACAGCCTCGACCTCGACCGGAGGGACCCGGCCGGCCCGGCGACGCTGACCATCGAGGTCAACGCCGACGACGTCGTCGCCGACGGTGGCGACACGGTCCTCAGCCCGGACAACCTCGACGTCAGCAGCCGCTACCTGATGGTGCAGGAGGACGGCACCACCGAGAGCCGCGCCGCGATGGGCGCCAAGGGCCGGGACGGCTCGATCTGGCGCTTCGAGCTCGACGGCAGCTCGGGCATCAAGGCGAGCTCGGCGACCCGGGTCGTCAGCCTCTCGCCCCCCGGCCGTGACGGCGTCGCCGTCGGTCCGGGCGTCTGGGAGACCAGCGGCATCATCGACACCGACGGCCTCTTCGGCGGCGGCAGCTGGCTCTTCGACGTGCAGGCGCACGGGCCCACCGCGGCCCCGGCCCCGAACACGGTCGAGGACGGCCAGCTGGTCCTGCTGAAGCGCAAGTAGGAACATGGCACGCGACCGCCCCGGCAGGACGCCGGGGCGGTCGGCGGGTCTCCTGACGGATCCCGCCATCTGGGAGACATGGCCCCGTGCCGATGGCAGGGTGGTGGGAATGGGACACGACCACCACCACGACCACCGGGCGGCCGACTCGCGCGCCCTGGCGATCGTCCTCTGCCTCACCGCCGCCTTCACGGTGGCCGAGGTCATCGGGGGTCTCGTCTCCGGCAGCCTCGCGCTGCTGGCCGACGCGGGGCACATGCTCTCCGACTCGGTGTCGCTCGGCCTCGCGCTCGGCGCCCTCGCCCTGGCGCGCCGGCCCCCGACGGCCCGGCTCAGCTTCGGCTTCCGGCGCGCGGAGATCCTGGCCGCACTCGCCAACGGGGTCGCGCTGGTCGCGATCGCGATCTGGATCTTCGTCGAGGCCGGCCGCCGCCTCCAGGACCCGCCCGAGGTCGCCGGCGGCACGGCGCTGCTGGTCGCGGTGCTCGGGCTGGCGGTCAACGTGGCCGGCGCGGCGATCCTCTGGCGCGCGCAGGGGGAGAGCCTCAACATGCGGGCGGCCTTCGCCCACGTCGTCGCCGACCTGCTCGGCTCGCTCGGCGTGATCGTCGCGGCGGTGATCATCATCGCCACCGGGTGGCTCCAGGCCGACCCACTGGTCAGCATCCGGTTCGGCCTGCTGATCCTGGCCAGTTCCTGGAGGGTGCTCCGCGAGGCCACCGAGATCCTGCTCGAGGCGACGCCCGCGGGCATCGACGCCGACGCGGTCGCGGCGCGCATGGCGGGTGCCGAGGGGATCGTGGCGGTCCACGACCTCCACATCTGGACCATCACGTCCGGCTTCCCCGCGCTGTCGGCCCACGTCGTCGTCGGGCCGGGCGAGGACTGCCACGCGCTCCAGGCCGACGTCACGCACATGCTGGCCCACGACTACGGGATCACGCACACCACCCTGCAGGTGGAGCATTGCGACGACGCGGCCGTTGCGACGCCCACCGGTCACTCCACCCGATGCCAGGGGGCCGAGCACGCCCACTGAGCCTGAATCCGTCGATCTCGCGGCGCTTTCGTCCCCCGCATCCACGATCTACGACGGATTCAGGCTGAGGCGCACCCGGCCCCCGCTCACATCAGCAGCAGCCCCCGCCCGGCGAGCACGCCGCCGCCCCGTCGGCCCCGGCCATGACGGCGAGGGCGTCGGGCGCGTCAGCCGGCTTCACGCCGGCGACGATCGCCCCGTGCAGCCCGTCGGCCACCTCGTGGGTGAAGGTGATGGCCACGTCGCGGAAGCCCGCGGCGGCCAGGAAGCGCTCGTACTCGCCGACCGAGAGGGCGCCCGCGATGCAGCCGGCCCACCCGCCGCGCTCGGCCCGCTCCTCCGGGCTGAGGCGATCCTCGGCCACGACGTCGCTGATGCCGATGCGCCCGCCCGGTCGCAGCACCCGGAAGGTCTCGCGCAGCACGGCCTCCTTGTCGGGCGACAGGTTCACGACGCAGTTCGAGATGACGACGTCGATCGTCCCGGCCGGGAGGGGGATCTCCTCGATCCGGCCCTTGAGGAACTCGACGTTGGTGGCGCCGGCCTCGGCCGCGTTGCGCAGGGCCAGCGCGAGCATCTCGTCGGTCATGTCGAGGCCGTACGCCTTGCCGGTGGGCCCCACCCGCTTCGCCGACAGGAGGACGTCGATGCCGCCGCCCGAGCCGAGGTCGAGCACGACCTCGCCCTCGCGCAGGTCGGCCACCGCGGCCGGGTTGCCGCATCCGAGACTGGCGAGCATCGCGGTCT
>JAEMRL010000019.1:0-11102 GCA_016463385.1 Thermoleophilia bacterium | reverse complement strand
GTCGGCGTAGAGCGCGCTGCCGAAGACCTCCTCGCCGGGGGCGCAGCAGCCGCCCTCGCCGCAGCCGCCGACGATCCCGGGCTGGGCGCCGCCGGCCGCCTCGACCGCCGCCTGTGCGTAGCGCTCGCGCACCTGCTCGTGGATGTCGCTGGTACTCATCGGCGCGCTCCTCGTGGTGTCGGGATCAGCACTCGCAGGACGGCTCCACCGGTTCGCCGCCGATCCAGGCGGCGAACTCGCCGAGCGCGTCCGGGATCACGTAGTAGTAGGCCCAGAGGCCGCGTCGCTCGGAGTCGACCAGGCCTGCCTCGCGCAGCACCTTGAGGTGGTGCGACACGGTCGACTGCCGCACGTCGAAGAGCGGGATCAGCTCGCAGACGCAGACCTTGCCGGCGTGCTTGCGCAGCACGTCGATCAGCTGAAGGCGGATCGGGTCGCCGAGCGCCTTGGCGACCGACGCCATCCGCTCGGCCTGCGCTCGCTCCACGTCCGGGTAGACGACCGGTTCGCAGCACGGCTCGCCGGCAGGGCGCTTCTGCTTCGGTGAGAGCTGGAGATCGACGGCCATCGATCTATATCTATCGATTGAAACGACGACTGTCAATCGAATAGTCTGCACCCCGGGGCGAGGCGGACGAAGGAGCGCCGGTGCGCGTAGCGGTGATCACGGACATCCACGGCAACCTGCCCGCGCTCGAGGCCGTGCTCGGCCGCGTGCGGGAGATCGGCGTGGAGGGCTTGTACTGCGGCGGCGACCTGGTGGGCTACGGGCCGCATCCCAATGAGGTCTGCGCGCTGATCGAGGCGCAGCGGATCCCGACGATCCACGGCAACTACGACTACGCGATCGGTCGCGATCTCGACGACTGCGGATGCGCCTACATAACGCCGCACGACCGCGAGCTCGGCCAGCGCTCGGTGGAGTGGACGCTCGCCCACACTGACGCGGCCTCCAAGGCCTTCATGCGCGATCTTCCCTTCGACCTGCGCTTCACCATGGGCGAGAGCCGGGTGCGGCTGGTGCACGGGTCGCCGCGCAAGGTCAACGAGTACCTGTTCGAGGACAAGCCCGACTCCCTCTACGAGCGCCTCGCCTCCCAGGCGGAGGCGGACATCCTGGTGTTCGGGCACACGCACAAGCCCTGGGTGCGCGAGCACGGGGGCGTCCTGTTCGTCAACTGCGGGTCGGTCGGCAAGCCGAAGGACGGCGACCCCCGAGCGGCATTCGCGCTGCTCGAGTCCGGCGCCGACGGCATCCGGGTCACGATCGAGCGGGTGCCCTACGACGCCGAGGCGGTCGCGCGGGAGGTCGAGGCGGCCGGGCTCCCGCGGGAGTTCGCCGAGAAGCTGGTGCTCGCCGCATGAGCGCCCGGCCCGATCTCACGAGGCGCGTCGCCGCGGAGGCCCTCGGCACCTTCTGCCTCGTCTTCGCCGGCACCGGCGCCGTGGTCGTCAACGCGGTCGCCGGCGACCCCCTCGGCCACGGCGGCGTCGCCGCGGCGTTCGGGCTGGTCGTCGCGATCATGATCTTCTCCCTGGGGCACCTCTCGGGCGCCCATCTCAATCCCGCCGTCACGCTGGCCTTCTCATCGGCGCGCCACTTCCCCGTGTCGGAGGTGGCCCCGTACCTGGTCGCACAGCTCGCCGGGGCGATCCTCGCCTCCCTCTCGCTGCGCGGCCTCTTCGGCCTGGCCGGAGGCCTCGGGGCGACCCACCCCGCGCACGTGGGCGATGTCGGCGCGCTCGCGCTGGAGGCCGGTCTCACCGCGGTGCTCATGATCGTGATCCTGGCCGTCGCCACCGACACCCGCGCGGTCGGCTCCATGGCGGCGATCGCGATCGGAGGCACGATCGCCCTCGAGGCCCTCGTGATGGGGCCGATCACCGGCGCCTCGATGAACCCGGCCCGCTCGGTCGCCCCGGCGATCGTCGCGGGGGACGCCGCGGACCTCTGGATCTATCTCGCCGGACCCGTACTCGGCGCCCTCGCGGGCGCCGCGATCTACGCCTTCCTGCGCGACGCGCGGGATGCCACCCCCGCCGCGGTCCCCACGGCGCTCATCGAGAACCAGGAGGCAGCACGATGACCCCGGTGAACATCGACCTCGAGCAGCAGCTCATCCGCACCACCGACCGGCTGACGCGGGAGTTCGAGGGCGTCTTCGGTGTCGAGACGGTCGAGCGCTTCACGCGCGAGACCTTCCAGACGCTCAGCGAGACCGCCAGCGTCACCACGTTCCTCCCCCTCTTCTGCGACCGCTTCACCCGCGACCGGCTGAGAGCGCTCGCCCAGGCCGACAACCTGATCGCCAAGGACCGGCCCGAGGTGCTCTATGTGTGCGTCCACAACGCGGGCCGCTCCCAGATGGCGGCCCTCCTCACCGCGCACCTCGCCGAGGGACGGGTCAACGTCCGCTCGGCGGGGTCGGATCCGGCCGAGCACGTCAACCCGCTGGTCGTCGAGGCGATGACCGAGATCGGACTGGACATGTCGGAGGAGTTCCCCAAGCCCCTCACCGACGAGGTGGTGCGCGCGGCCGATGCCGTGATCACGATGGGATGCGGCGACTCGTGCCCGATCTATCCGGGCAAGAAGTACGAGGACTGGGACCTCTCCGACCCGGCCGGGGCGGAATCGCTCGAGCAGGTGCGGGTGATCCGCGAGGACATCCGCGGGCGCGTCGAGGCCCTGCTCCTCGAGCTCGGCGTGCGCGTCGGCGCCTGAGGCGCCGACTGGCGCGACCGCCTATACGGCCGCGAGCCACTCCCGGAGCGCGTCGATCTCCTCCTGCCCGATCCCGTGACCGCCGGGGCGCAGGGTGGCCGAGAGATCGGCGCCGGCGGCCCGGTACACGGCCACACCCTCAAGCGCGATCGAGACCGGTAGGAACGGGTCGTTCTCGCCGCCGATCGCCAGGACGCGCCGCCCGCGCAGCCCGCCAGCCGACGTGATGTCGTCGGGCAGCGGGTAGACGCTCGACAGGAGCGCGACGTCGCCGACCAGCTCGGGGTGGGTCGCCGACATCGCGCCGGCCATCATGCCGCCGTTCGAGAACCCCACCGCAGTCAGCGGCGTCGCGAGCCCGAGATCGGCCGCCGTCGCCGCGAGCCACTCCGCGAGCTCGGCGATCCGCTGCTCGAGGCTCTCCAGCACGGGGATGCCGATGCCGCGGTTGAGGAACCAGGCGTAGCCCGGTGGCTGGGGCTCGGGCCCGCGCGGGGCCAGGATCCCGACGCCGCCGAGCGCCTCGCCGAGGCCGAGCAGGTCGTCCTCGCGCCCGCCGCGCCCGTGCAGGGCGAGCAGCGTCGGGGCCCCGGCCGCGGCGGGCAGGTGCCGGTACCCGGTCACGGGGCGTCACCGGCCGCGCCGGCGCCGCCCTCGAACTCCCGCAGGATCGGCTCCGCCACCTCGAGGGCGGTCCAGGAGGCCGGGAACCCGGCCAGGCCGGAGACGGCGATCAGCACCTCGCGCACCTCGTCCGGAGTGACCCCCGCCCCGAGGGCGCCGCGCACGTGCCAGCCGAGCTGCGGCTCGGCGCGGAGCGTCGCCGTGATGGACATCGCGACGATCGACCGGTCGCGCCGGCTGAGCCCGGGCCGGCTCCAGAGGTCGCCGAACCCGAAGGCGGAGGTCAGCTCCTCCATGTCGGGTGAGACCGCGCGCCAACGCTCGAGCACGCCCTCGCCCAGGTGCAGCTCGGCCAGCTCGCGTCCGCGGCGCAGGCGCGGGTCGTCGGTCGGTTCGCTCACGGGGTCTCCCGGGTGTCGGCGGCGACCGGCGTCGCGGGCCGCGCGCGTGGGTTGTCGAGCGGCGTGAGCCGCTCCTCGATGGCGTCGCGGTGGCGCTCGTACTGCGGGGGCAGCCGCAGCGCCTCGCCGAGGTGCTCGGGCGATTCGTCCACGGCGAAACCCGGCCCGGCGGAGGCGATCTCGAACATGACGCCGCCGGGCTCGTGGAAGTAGATGGAGCGGAAGTACTGCCGGTCGATCACCTCGGTCGGGTGGCCTCCCGATGCCCGGACGCGGGCGATCCAGGCCGCGTGCTCGGCGTCGGGGGCGGTCCACGCCACGTGGTGCACCGTGCCCGCGCCCTGCAGGGGGCGCTCGTCCGGCGACGCCTCGACCAGGTAGAGGCCACGCCGCTCGGCGCCGCGCGTCACGAGACGTCCGGCGGCCTCGCGCACGAAGCCCAGGCCGCCCGTGAGGACCCCCTCGGTCGCCTCGGGCGCCCGGCTGTAGGCACGGACGCCGGCGATTCCGCCCAGCGCGTGCTCGGGCGCGACGCCGTCCGACAGCGCCGCGCGCGCCGCGCCATCCTCGGGCGACCCGACCACCAGCTCGATGCCGAGGCCCTCGGGGTCCGAGCTGACCAGCGAGGAGTCCCCGCGCTCCACCGGTCGCCCGGCGTCGCCGAGCCGGCCGGCCCAGGCGTCGAGCGAATCCGCCGAGGGGACTCGCCAGACGATGCGGTGCACCATGCCCGCGCCCGCGCGCCCGGGGGTCGCGCCCCGCACCTCGAAGAAGGTGAGGATGCTGCCGGGGCTGCCGCTCTCGTCGCCCATGTAGAGGTGGTAGAGGTCGGGCGCGTCGAAGTTGACCGTCGTCTTCACCAGGCGCAGGCCCAGCACGCCGACGTGGAAGTCGATCGCGCGCTGGGCGTCGCCGGTGATGGCCGTGACGTGATGGATGCCGTCGAGGTTCATCCCCGCTCCTCCGTCCGCGCCGCGCGGCGCAGGCTCGTGTAAAGTCATTGCATGAGCAAGCAAAAGGATAGTTGACGATGCAAACAAAGGTCAAGGGCGACGGTGGCGGCGCGGTGCGGGGTGCCGACGGCGACCCGCTCACGCCCCTCGAGCTCGGCGCCTGGCGGGGCCTGCTGCGCGCGCATGCCGACCTGGTGCGCCGCCTCGACGCGGGCCTGCGCGTGTCGCACGGGCTCTCGTTGTCGTCCTACGAGGCGCTGATGCTGCTCGGCACCTCGCCGCGCGGCCGGATGCGGATCTCCGAGCTGTCGGGGGCGACCCTGTTGAGCGTGAGCGGCATGAGCCGGATGGTCGACCGCCTGGTGCGCGACGGCCTGGTGGTGCGCGAGTCGTGCGAGGAGGACGGCCGCGGGGCGGAGGTGGCGCTCACCCCGAGTGGCCGCGGGCGCCTGCGCGCCGCGCGCGCGGCGCACCTGGCCGACGTGCGCCGCGAGTTCCTCGGCCGCTTCGCCGACGACGAGCTCCGGGAGATGTCCGGCTTCTGGTCGCGCATCGAGCCGGACGGACGCGGGGCCTAGCCCGGGGCGATCGGCGGGAGGGGGCTCCCGACGGCCTCCTCCCGCCGCGCCGGGGCCGGGCGTGCCGGCCCACCTGACCCCGGTCGCCGGCGGGGGCGCGTCACGGCGATCCGGGGTCGAGGGCAGTCTCGCCGCCTCGGATGACGGAGGGGTTACGCGCCGGTTGATCCGCCCCGGCGGAACGTGACGATGCGGTGACCGGCCGGAGCCTGGACCGCTCAGGGTCCGGCGAGCGGGTCGGAGCGGGTCTTCGCGTCGCGCACGGTCTGCGCATCCTCCTCCTCGGCCTGGCGGCGCAGCTGGCCGAAGCCGACGCCCTCGGCCAGCAGGAACAGGAACCCGACGGCGACCCCCACGATCGCCTCGGTGCCCTGCAGCACCACCGAGAACGCGATCGCCTCCGCGGTGCTCACCCCGTATGACGCCGTCAGCGGCACGACGGCCGCCGCCTGGAAGACGACGAAGTTGCCGGGCAGCACCGGGAAGGCCTGGGCGAGGGTGATCGTCACCAGCAGCAGCCCGGCGCCGCCCCATCCGACCCGGTCGAGCCCGAAGGCCATCAGGGTGAAGTAGATGCCGGTCCACTGGGCCAGCCAGGTCGCGAGGCTCGCCCCGACCACGACGCTCATCTGGCGGGGTTCGCGCAGGCCCAGGTGGCTCTCGCGCACGGCGCCCCACAGGCGCGAGAGCGCCCGGGTGGCCCGCGCCCAGAGGGGGCCCGTGTTGAGCCAGGGCGGCAGCTGGCGCCCGGGACCCGACAGCAGCGCGACCAGCACGACGGCCAGGCATCCGATGCCCAGCGCGATCGACGCGAACCAGGCGTAGGAGGGGAGCGGGAGGAAGATCCCGATCGCCACGACCAGCCCGACCCAGGTGATCGTGGAGACGAGGTTCTCGGCCACCACGGTGCCGAGCAGGGTGGTGGTCGGGGGCCGGTCGCCCCCACGGCGCTCCATGCGCCGCCGCAGCAGCATCACCTTGACGATCTCGCCGACCCGCGCCGCCAGCAGGGTGTTGAAGAGGAAGCCGATGAAGAGCGGGCTGAGCAGGTCGCGGTAGCGGGTGCGGCGCGTCATGCCCGGGAGCGCGTCGACCACGCCCTTCCACGCCAGCCCCTTGAAGCCGACGGAGGCGAAGTTGGCGATCACCGCGACGCTGAGGAGGCCCCACGAGGTGACGCGGAACGCCGAGTGGACCTCTCCGAGGTCGAGCTTCCACACCGCGACGACCCCGATGGCGAGCAGCAGTGCGATGCGCGCCACGGGCACGGCGAAGCGCCGCACCGCGGGGCGCCGGCCGTCGGCCTGGGTCGTCATCGGGGCCCCGACAGGGCGTCGAGCGTCACCAGCTCGAGGTCGCGCTCGCGGGCCGAGCGGCAGATCTCGCCGAGGGCGTCGGCGGTCTGCTGGCGGGGGCGCCCGGGCGCCCAGCCGTCGGCATCGTGCAGCAGGAGGATCGTCCCCGGCGCGAGCGCCTCGGCCGACCGCCGGGCGATGGTGGCGGCGCCGGGCTCGGCCGAGTCGAAGACGCCGGTGGTCCAGGCGGCCATCCGGTATCCGGCGAGCAGTGCGCCGGCGGCGGTCGCCGGCCCACGGAAGCCGTGGGGGGCGCGGAACAGGCGCGACATCGCGTCGGCCCCGGCGGCGCGGGCGACCGACTCCTCGGTGCGGCGCAGCTGGTCGCGTACGTGGCGGGGTCCACGGAAGATCAGGATGCCGTGGTCGTAGCCGTGGTTGGCGACCTGATGGCCCTCGGCCACCATCCGGCGCACCGCGGCGGGATGGCGGTCGACCTGGCGGCCGAGCACGAAGAAGGTGGCCCGCACTCCCTCGCGCGCCAGCACGTCGAGGACCTCGTCGGTGGAGGGCCCCGGACCGTCGTCGAAGGTGATCGCGGCGCGGCGGCCGTCGGCGGGCCCGTGCCAGAGGGTGCGGCCGAACACCGGGTTGCGGGGTCGGAAGGCGGCGAGGCCCGCGACGCCGGCTGCCGCGGCGATCGCGACAGCGGCCGCCGGACGGCGACGTGCCTGGCTCGCTGAGGCCGCCACCGCCGCCGCGCCCACCCATGCGGCGCGATGCACGGCCGGGCCCTTTCGCATCGGGGGCTTCATGGCATCGGGATCGAGCGGCGCGAGTCCGTCCCGCGCCGTCCGATGCTATCAATGCGACCGGCCGGGGCCTCGCGCCCCCCCGCCCGCCGCCTCCGGCCGATTTGGCACACTCGCGCCGAGAGTGCCAGGACCGCTGGGCCGGTGGGCTATAATCGGTCGCCGAATCCGTGTATTCCGTCGCATGAGGTGTCTGCGTGCCGTTCTACGAATACCGTTGCACCAAGGGCCACACGTTCGAGGTGAGGCAGTCGATGAGCGACGAGCCCCTGAAGAAGTGCGAGGTCTGCGGGGCCAAGGCGTCGCGCGTGCTGTTCGCGCCCGCGATCCACTTCAAGGGCACGGGGTTCCACAACACGGACTACTCGAGCAAGCGGCGCGGGGCCTCCGGCGACGACGGCGGCTCGGGCTCGGGCAGCACGGCCGACACCTCGGGTAACGGGTCCGGCACGTCCTCGTCGGACTCCGCTCCGGCCGCTCCGGCCAAGGACTCGGGCTCGAAGAAGACCGTGGGGCTGGACAAGGTCTAGTCCAGGGCGGCAGGCTCGCCGCCATGCCCACGGCGGCGCGCTCGCGCCAGTTCAGACACCCGGCCCGGCTGGTCGTCGCGGGCTTCGCGGCCGTGATCGCCATCGGGACGATGCTCCTGATGCTCCCGGTCGCCACCCGCGGGCCGGGTGGAGCCTCGTTCCACAACGCGGTCTTCCAGTCCACGGCCTCCGTGACCCTGGCGGGCCTCGGTATCGTCGATGTGCCGACCTACTGGAGCCCGACCGGCCAGGCCATCATCCTTGCGCTCACCGAGGTCGGGGCCCTCGGGATCGTGACCAGCTCGCTGCTTCTGATCGTCCTGATCGCCCGCCGGGTCGGCCTGCGCGGGCGCCTCGCGGCGCAGGCCGAGACCCACACCACCGGACTCGGGGGCATGAGGCGCCTCGTCGTCGGGATCGTCGTGTTCACCCTCGGCGCCCAGGCGCTCATCTCGCTGGTGCTCTTCGCGCTGCTCCTCACGACGGGGCGGACGGTGGGCGACGCCGCCTGGGAGGGGCTCTTCCACGGCGTCGCGGCGTTCAACAACACCGGCATCTCGATCACCCCCGGCGGAGTCGCCGCCTTCGCGGGCGAGCCGGGGATCCTCGCGACCATGGCCATCGCCGTGATCGTCGGGGGCCTCGGCTTCCCGGTGTGGCTGGAGTTGCAGCGCAACCCGCGCAACCCGGCGCGCTGGAGCCTGCACGCCAAGCTGACCCTCGCCGCCACCGGCATCCTGCTCGTCCTGGGGACCGTGGTGATCACGGCGCTCGAGTGGTCGAACCCGAGGACCCTCGGCGGCATGAGCGGCATCGACCGGATCGTCAACGGCGCCTTCGCCGGCGTCATGCCGCGCACCGCGGGATTCGCGTCCCTCGACTACGGCGAGATCAACTCCGACTCGCTGCTGTTCACCGAGATGCTGATGTTCGCCGGCGGCGGCAGCGGCTCGGTCGCGGGCGGCATCAAGGTCTCGACGCTGGCGCTGCTGGTGTTCGTGGTGATCGCCGAGATCCGGGGCGAGGCCGAGGTGAACGCCTTCCGGCGCCGCATCCCCGAGGCCGTCCAGCGCCAGGCGCTGACCGTCGCCGCGCTGTCGATCAACACCATCGTGCTCGGCGCCCTGGTGGTGCTCGCGAGCAACGACCTCCCCTTCGCCGACGTCGTCTTCGAGGTGACGGCGGCCTTCACGACCGCCGGCCTCAGCACCGGGATCACCGCCGAGCTGAACGGGCTCGGGCATGCCGTCCTGATGGTGCTGATGTTCCTCGGGCGCATCGGTCCGCTTACTCTTGGGGTCGCACTCGTCCTGCGCGAGCGCGACCGCCGCTACAGCCACCCGGATGAAAGGCCGCTCGTTGGCTAACAACGATCAGACCCTCGTGATCGGCCTCGGCCGTTTCGGCCGCGCGCTCGCCGCCACCCTCGGCGACCTCGGCAAGGAGGTCATGGGCGTCGATGCCTCCGCCCAGATCGTCCAGGACTGCGCTCCCACCATGACCCACGTCGTACGGGCCGACTCCACCGACGCCGAGGCCCTTCGCCAGCTCGGCGCGGCCGAGTTCGGCAGTGCGGTCGTCGCGATCGGCAGCGACATCCAGGCGAGCATCCTCACCACCTACGCCCTGGTGGACCTCGGCATCCCCCGGATCTGGGCCAAGGCCATCACCGCCGAGCACGGGGCCATCCTCGAGCGGGTCGGCGCCCACCGCGTGGTCTTCCCCGAGCGCGACATGGGCGTCCGCGTGGCGCACACCATGATGGGCCGCACGGTCGACTACATCGAGCTCGACGAGGACTTCGTGCTGGTCGAGACCACCGTGCCGCGCGAGATCGTGGGTAAGACGCTGAAGGACGCCGCCCTGCGAAGGCGCCACGACGTCACCGTCGTGTGCGTCAAGACGCCCGGCGGGCGCTTCGAGTACGCCACGCCCGAGACCGTGGTGGGCGAGGGGGACCTGATCGTGGTGGCCGCCGCGATCGACAAGGCCCAGGCCTTCGCCGCGCTGGAGTGAGGCACCGGGGGCCCCGGCTCAGCTACCGACGAACTTCGCGATCTCCCGCTCGTTGAGATCGGGATCGGTCTGCACGACGAACGAGATGTCCCCGATGAGCTGCGGCTCGCCGCTCAGCAGGATCCGGTCCTCGGTGCGCTGCTCGAGGCGGGCCTGCAGCCAGCCCATCTTCACCATGTCCATCGTGCCGATGTCGGTCTGGAGGGCGCGCACGACGCCCGCGCCGCGCCACGGCGCGCGCCAGAGCTGCGAGGTGGCGACGACCTCGCTCTTCAGCCCGGCGACGACCGCCTGCTGACGCAGGGCGCGGCCGAAGTCGCCGCCGCAGTCGCCCTGCCGGGCGCGCGAGTACTCCAGGGCCCGCGCGCCGTCCATCTCGATCCTCCCGGCGGGGAAGCTGACCGTGCGCCCGGCCTCGTAGGGGCAGTCCACGAGCGCGGTGGGGTTGTTCACGGTGATCCCCCCGACGGCGTCGACCATCTTCGGGAAGCCGCTGAACTTGATCACCATCAGGTGGTGGATCGGCAGCCCGGTGACCTGCTTCACGGCCCGGATCATCCCCGCCTGGCCCCCGAAGGTGAACGCGGCGTTGATCTTCTGGGTGCCGAAGGCGGGCAGCTCGACGCGCCAGTCGCGAGGGATGGAGAGGTACTTGATGCGGCCCGAGTCGGGGTCGGTGCGCATGATCAGGACGGTGTCGGCGCGCTTGCTGCGCGTCGCGCCCTTGCGGGCGTCCACTCCCAGGATGAGCGTGTTGGTCGCGGTGCCGAGCATCCCGCCCGGCGGCTCGTCGAGCGCCGCGCGGGCCGATTTCGTGATCTTGCCGTTGGCCTCGTCCACCGCTCCGTCGATGGCGAGGTAGCCGAAGAACGCCCACACCACGAAGCCCGCGATCAGCAGGACCGCCACCCGGGCGATCCAGCCCCCCGGCCCGAGGCCGCGCAGCGACCAGCGGCTGCGGCCCTCGCGGGCGAGCGCGCGGCGCTGCTCGCGCTCGAGGGTGCCGGGCCGGCGCGCGGGGATCGGCTCGTCCGCGCGCGCGCGGCCTCCGCCGCCGGGCGGTGCGGGGGGCGCGTCGGCGCCCGCCTCGCGGGCGGTCAGCTCACGCAGCGCGGCGAGGCCGTCCTCGCCGTTGCTCTCGACCCCGCGGGCGCGGAAGCGCCGGTAG
>JAEMRL010000304.1 GCA_016463385.1 Thermoleophilia bacterium | reverse complement strand
CTCGACCCCCTGTCCCCGCACCTCGGCAGGGAGGACATGGAGAACGCCCGGCTGCTCGTCACCGAGCTCGTGACGAACTCGGTGCTCCATTGCGGGGGGGATCCCGGCTCGATCGTCGTGGAGGCGCACCTCTTCCCGGACCAGTTGGTCATCTGCGTCGGCGATCAGGGGGCAGGTTTCGAACCTGCGGCGCTGCACGGCTCCCGGCCGGGCGTGCCGGGAGGACGCGGGCTCGAGCTGGTCGCGCTCCTCGCCGACTGCCTGGGCATCGACCGGCGCTCGCCGTTCCGGGTCTGGTTCGCGCTGTGCCGGTGAGCGGCCGCGCCGCCGCGGGTCCCGCGTGATCGCCGGCGCCGCGCACGGATGGCCGGACGACCCGGTCCCCCTGACGGTCACCCCCGTGGAGCGTCCCGAGGGGCCGGCCGTCGAGGTCGCCGGCGAGCTCGACCTGCACGGCTGCGAGCGCCTGGTCGAGGTCGCCGCCCGGTCGGCGGTGCGTGGCGCCCCGCTCACCATCGACATCCGGGCGGTCACCTTCCTCGACTCGACGGGCGCCCGCGCCCTGATGCTGGCCGACCGGGCCGCCCGCGATCGAGGCGCGCCGGCCGTCCGCGTGATCGCGGCGCCCGGGGGCGCGACGGCGAGGATCCTCCGCCTCACGGGGATGCACGACCTCATCGACCTCCGGGTCGATCCCGCCGGCTGACACGCCGCCGCCGCCCGGCGCGGCCGGCGTTGTACCCTCGCGCCGCGTGGACGACCAGGCCGATGACACTCCCGCCGCGCCCTCGGCGCGCATCCCCGTGGTGCTCCGGATGCCGGCGACGCCCGAGAGCCTGACCGTGGCCCGGCAGGTCGCGACCGGCGTGGCCCGCGCCGCCGGAATGACGGGGGAGAAGGTCGAGGACGTGAAGGTCGCGGTCACCGAGGCCTGCACCAACGCCGTGCGCCACGCCTACGGCTCGGGAGAGCCCGGTTCGGTCACGCTCGCCGCCTGGGTGGACGGCGGCCTCCTGCACCTGTCGGTGCGCGACCGCGGCGAGGGGTTCTCGCCCGAGAGCGCGATCCAGGCCGGGGTCGGCCTTCTCACCATCCGGGCCCTGGCGCGCGATGTCGGCGTGCGGTCGCACGGGGCGAGCGGCACGGAGGTGACGATGTCGTTCGCTCTCTCCGCGGACGCCTGAGGCCCACGGTGGCCGACTTCAAGGACGAGTTCTCGCCGGCCCTGGTCGATCACCTGGGGGCGGAGATCGGCCGGGCGTGGCCGGGGTTCCCCCGCGAGGAGTGGCGGACCCGGGCCCTCGACGGCCTCGACGAGCTGCGGCTCCTCGAGCGGGTCGCCCACCTCTCCCGTGTGCTCGGCGACCTGCTGCCCCCGTCGTTCCCCGATGCGGCGGCGGTCCTGCACGAGGCGCTCCGCTCGGAGACGCTCGACGGATGGATGACCCTCCCCTGCGGATGGATGGTGGCCGACCGCGGCATCGACGAGCCCGAGGTCGCGCTCCCGCTCCTTGCCGCCCTCTCGCCGCGGTTCTCCAGCGAGGGCACCGTCCGCCCGTTCATCCGGCGCCATCCGGAGATCACCTACGGGTACCTGCGCGAGTGGGCGTCCGATCCCGACCACGAGGTGCGGCGACTGGTGTCCGAGTGCACCCGCCCGCGCCTCCCGTGGGCTCCGCAGCTGCCCACGCACATCGCCGACCCGCAGCTCGGCATCGTCTTCCTCGACATGCTCTTCGACGACCCCTCCGAGTACGTGCGCCGCTCGGTGGCGAACCACCTCAACGACATCTCCAAGGATCACCGCGAGGTCGCCCTCGAGTGCGCCCGCCGCTGGGGGGCCGCCTCGACCCGCGGGGAGTTCGTCGTCCGCCACGGCCTGCGCACCCTGGTCAAACGCGGCGACCCGGAGGCGCTCGGCCTGCTCGGCTACGCCCACGGCAACCTCGTCACCCTCGACGCCATCGACTGCGCGCCCGCCGTGGTCGCGATCGGCGAGCAGGTGACGCTCACCGCCGTGCTCTCGGTCGACGAGCCGACCCGCGCGGCGATCGACTACGTGGTCCACTACCAGGGCGCGACCGGTCTCAAGGCCGGGAAGGTGTTCAAGCTGACCAGCCGCGATCTCCGCCCCGGGCACCCGGAGACGATCGTCCGCCGCCATCGCTTCCGGCACGTCTCGATCCGGACCATCCGTCCCGGCCGGCACCGCATCGAGATCCAGGTCAACGGCCGCGTGCTCGGCGGCTGCGACATCGAGGTCGTGGAGGGCTGAGCCCCCCGCGGTCAGTCCCCGCGCGCCTCGATGCGGAACACGGGGTGGTCCGCCGGGTCGGGACGTGCCTCGAAGAACGACTTCACCGCCCGCCCCGCCACCGCCCGGTAGGCGGCGATCACCGGCGCGCGCTCCGCCACCGGGAGCTCGGTCGAGCGGAAGCGCAGGGGCTCGCGTCGGCGGAACCGCAGTTCGCCCTCTCCCGCGGCGCGCAGGTTGCGCGCCCAGTCGGTCTCGCCGCGCGGGGACACCAGATAGCGCGCGCCACCGTGGTCCACCGGGATGACCGGCACGCGGTGCACCGCGCCCGTGCGCCTGCCGCGCACGGCGAGCGCCTCGGTGCCGGAGATGCCGAATCGCATGGCGATCGGGTTGAAGACCCTCCGCACGAACAGCGGAGGCCTGGTGTACGGCATCGGAATCCTCCTGGAGCGCTGGATGGGGGAATCTAGTCCCGGGCGGGCGGCACGGGCCGGGGGTCCGCCAGGTCGCGCCCGGCCCGCGCCAGGATGACGAGCCCGATGGCGGCGGCCACGATCGATCCGCCGAGCACCCCGATCTTCGCCGCGTCGATCACGGCCGGGTCGGTGTAGGCGAGCTCGGTGATGAAGAGCGACACGGTGAACCCGATCCCCGCGAGCGCCCCCACGCCGACGATGTGCATCCACCGCACGCCGGGCGGCAGCGTGCTCAGGCCGAGCCGCACCGCGAGCGCCGTCCCGGCCGTGAGGCCCACGATCTTGCCCACCACCAGGCCGGCGGCCACAGCGGCGGCGAGGGGCGTCTCGACGGCCGCGCGCAGCGCGGCGCCGTCGAGCACGATGCCGGCGTTGGCGAGGGCGAAGACCGGCAGCACGAGGAAGCTCGACCACGGATGCAGGCCGTGCTCCACGCGCGCGAGCGGCGAGATGGCCTCGCGGGAGAGCCAGCTCAGCCGCCGCCAGACGCCGGCGTCCACGTCGGGGTCCCCGGAGGTCGTTCCGGTGGCCTCGGCGGCGCGTATCGCCTCGACGCTCACCGCGTCCGGGTCCTGGAAGGGCCGGATCGGGGTCAGCAGCCCGATGGCGACGCCGGCGATCGTCGCGTGGACGCCCGATTCGAGGGTCGCGAACCAGACGAGCAGGCCGAGGACGACGTAGACCCCGATGTACCGGATCTCCACCCGCTGCAGGGCGGCGATCGCCACCAGGCCGCACAGGGCGGCCGCCAGCCAGCTCAGCGTGACCACGTCGGTGTAGTAGACGGCCACGACGAGGATCGCGACGATGTCGTCGATCACGGCGACCCCGAGCAGGAAGGCGATCAGCGCCGACGGCACCCTGCTCCCGAGCGCGGCCAGCGCCGCGAGGGCGAACGCGACGTCGGTCGC
>JAEMRL010000303.1 GCA_016463385.1 Thermoleophilia bacterium | reverse complement strand
GGGCGGGACCGCCCGTGGCGGTCGCCGGATCGCTCGCGGCGGTCGCCGGATCGCTCGCCGCGCCCGTCGTGGCCTCGGACGCGTCCTCGCCCGAGCCGCAGGCGGCCCCGCCGAGGGCCAGCGCGGCGATCGCCGCGGCGGCGGCGGTCCGCGCGGCCGCGGTCATTCCACGTGCACCGCGTGCGCGGCGGCCGGCGGGACGTCGACCACGCGCTCGGCGCCCACCCGCACCGAGATCGGCCCGCCGAAGGGCGAGTGCGCGAGCACCTCGACCCGGGCGTCCGGCACGAGGCCCCGCTCGGCGAGGAATCGCAGCAGGGCGTCGTCGCGGTCGTCGACCCGGCCGACGACCGCCGCGGTCCCCTCGGCCAGCTCGGAGAGCCGCCGCGAGGGCGTGACGGCGACCTGGCCCGCGCTCGTCGGGATGGGGTGGCCGTGCGGGTCGCGCTCCGGATGCCCGAGCGCCTCGGCGATCCGGTCGGCGAGCGCCCCCGAGACGTGGTGCTCGAGCACCTCGGCCTCGCGGTGGACCTCGTCCCACGACATTCCGAGGCGCGTGGCGAGATAGGTCTCGAGGAGGCGGTGGTGGCGGATCACCTCGAGGGCGGCCGAGCGGCCGGCCTCGGTCAGCTCGACGCCCTGGCGCTTGACCTGCACCGCATAGCCGAGGGTGTCGAGCTTCTTGAGCATGTTGCTCGCCGACGCCGTGGTGACCGCGAGCGCCTCGGCCACCTGGGAGGTCGTCACCGGCCCCTGGACCTCGGCCGTCTCGTCCAGCTGATAGATCGCCTTCAGGTAGTCCTGAACGGCGGGGCTCGGCCGATCCACTGACTCACTCCTCGCCGGGTCGCGCCCGATCGTACCTCGCTAGGACACGGTGGGGTGATTGAGGCCGCGACGAGCGGGCATCACCCAGACATCTTGCATCCGTTCTTAGCGCCCCATAACAAACGGGTGCCAGAGTCCCGGCCGTGGCAACCGCCCTCTCAGAACTGCGTCAGGACGGCCTCCGGGGCTCCGGCATCCGAGGCGGTGGTCGCATCGACCTGACCCGCATGGATCTCTTCGCCGGGTTGCCCGAGCGGGATCTGACGCTGCTCGACAGCCGCCTGCCGCTGGTGCGGTGGCCGCGGGGCGCGTCCATGCCCGAGCCGCTCAGCCGGCCCGATCACCTCTTCGTGGTCCGCGACGGCCGCCTGGCCCTGTTCGAGAGCACCGCGCCCGGCCACGAGATCATGATCTCGCTGCTCGACGCCGGCGCCATCTACTCGACGCTCGGCTCGGCGCCCGCCTCCAGCGTGTCGGCCCTCGAGGACTCGGCCGTCTCGCCGCTGTCGGGCCGCGCCGTGGAGGGCCTCATCGCCCGCTACCCGCGCCTCGGCCGCAACCTCGCCGAGCTGCTCTCCGACCGCGTGGCGATGCTGCGCGAGACGGTGGCCCTGGTCAGCGAGATGCGCGTCGAGGACCGGCTGCGCGCGCGCCTGCACCAGCTGGCCGACCGCTTCGGGGTCGCGACCCGCGCCGGCATCGAGCTGCGGCTCGAGCTGACCCACGCCCAGTGGGCATCATTGGTCGGTGCCTCGCGCGAAGCCGTCACCACCGCGTTCAGCAAGCTCCGGGCCAGCGGGTCGGTCGAGATGGAGGGCCGTTCCATCACGATCCCGTGGGAGGTCGTGCGGGCGCGCGAGGAGGCTCTCAGCCTCGCCGCCGCCCAGAACCTCTAGGCGCGCCGGGCTCGCGGTCCTCGCGGGGCTCGCCCTCGCGCTTCTGGCGCCCGCCGCGGCGGGCGCCGCCCCCGAGGTGCACGACGCGGTGCTCGGCCGCTCGTCCGAGGGGCGCCCGATCCACGTCACCCGCATCGGCGACCCCGCCGCGCCGGTCCGCGTGCTGGTGGTCGGATCGATCCACGGCAACGAGCCGGCCGGGAAGGCCGTCGTCGCGGAGCTGCGGCGGCGGCCGGGCGGACTGCCCGCCGACACGGCGTTGTGGCTCGTGCCGGATCTCAACCCCGACGGCGCGGCGGCAGGAACCCGTCAGAACGCGCGCGGGGTCGACCTCAACCGCAACTTCCCGCACCGCTGGGTGGCGCAGGGATCCCCGGGCGACACCTTCCACTCGGGGGCGCGGCCGCTGTCCGAGCCCGAGTCGCGCCTGGCGGCGCGCTTCACCGCCCGGCTGCGTCCCACGGTGACCATCTGGTACCACCAGGCGCTGCGGCTGGTGGACCTCGGCACCGTCGCCGACCGTCGCGTCCCCTGGCGGTACGCCCGCGCCTCCGGCCTCCCGGCGACGCGGCTCGGCTTCCTGCCGGGCGTCGCGACGCGCTGGCAGAACCGGGTCGCCGGGCGCGGCGGCAGCGCCTTCGTCGTGGAGCTGCCGGCGGGCGCCCTCGACCGGGCCTCGGTGCGGCGGCACGCGGGCGCCGTGCGGGCCGCGGCGCTGCAGGCGCGCGCCGGCCGATCCCCTGGTCCAGGGCGGTCGTCCGCGCGTACTGTGGGGTGATGGCGCACTCATCCCTCCGGCGCGCGGGCGCCGCCCTCGCGCTGGCCGCCTGCGCCGTCGCGATCACCGGCTGCGGCGGGTCCGACCCGGGTCCCACCGCCGCCGCGACCGTGCCCCGCGCGGCGACGCCCGCCGTGGCCATCGCCCCGGCCGACGACCGGGGGCCGAGCCTGCTGCGCGGCCGGATCGAACTGATCGACGGCGAGGCCCTCCCGCTCTCGCGTCTGCGCGGCCGGGTCGTCCTGGCGGTCAACACGGCCAGCCGCTGCGGCTACACGCCCCAGTTCGAGGGGCTCGAGGCGCTGCACGAGAGCCGCGCCGGGAAGGGCCTGGCCGTGATCGGGTTCCCCAGCAACGACTTCCGCCAGGAGCTGGCCGATGACGGCGAGATCGCCGAGTTCTGCGAGCTCAACTACGGGGTCGGCTTCCCCATGGCGGCGAGCTCACGCGTGACGGGCGCCGGGGCCAACCCGCTGTTCGCGGCGATCGCGGCGCGGCCGGGGCCGGCGGGGGAGCCGCCGGACTGGAACTTCGAGAAGTACCTGCTGGACCGCTCGGGCCGGCTGGTCGCGCGGTTCGACTCGTCGGTGGAGCCGGACGATCCCGCGCTGCTGACGGCGGTCGACGCGCTCCTCGACGAGGAGCGGCAGCTGTGAGGGCCGGCCGCCGCGCGGCGACGGCCGGCCCCCGGGGCGGGTGCTAGCGGCGGATCCAGGTCGCGGCGACGGCGCCGTTGGCGGCGACGAGCATCGCGAGAGCAGCACCGGCCACGTAAAGGGCGGTCAGGTTTCGACGCATGTGGTGTAACCTTTCGACAGAGGGGGACAGTCCGGTGTGAGGCCCGGCTTGCCCCCTCTATCGGTGTCCGGGATCGGTTCCTTACGGATGCGGACGCGTATGTACTGGCGTTTTCACCGACTCCGATGACCACTCGGCTGACCCGCGCGCTCGGGCTGCGGCACCCCGTCGTCCTGGCCGGCATGGCCGGTGGGCCGACGACGCCCGAGCTCGTCGCGGCCGTGTCGGAGGCCGGCGGCCTCGGCACGTTCGGCCTCACCGGCATGAGCCTCGACGCCGTCCGCGCGGCCGTCGGCCGCGCCTGCGCGCTCACCTCCGCGCCGATTGCCATCAATGTACTCGTGGCCCCCGCGACCC
>JAEMRL010000302.1 GCA_016463385.1 Thermoleophilia bacterium | reverse complement strand
CGGCGAGGTGCGCCTCGAGCTCAACGGCGGGGCGCGGCGATTTGCCCGCGGTGCCCGGCTGCGGCTCCAGCTCCTCGGGCGCGATGCCCCGACCTTCGAGGCGCCGGACCGGCCGTTCCGGATCGCGGTCTCGGACGTCCGGGTCGAGCTGCCCACGCGCGAGCGCGACCCCGGCCCGCGCCGTCAGTACGGGGCGACGCGGCGCGCGGCCGCGAGGGCCCGCGACCACCACACCAGGCGCTCGAACATCGTGTGCACGCTGTCGGCGATCAACCCGTCGGGGTCGGCCGGTGAGCCGTCCTCGCCGAAGGCCGTGCGGGCCATCGGGATGGCCACGGCGTCGCGGAGCGGGACCAGGTGCAACTCGACCGCCACCTGGCGCAGCTGCTCGACGGCGCGGATGCCGCCCGACGGCCCGCCGTAGGACACGAAGCCCATGGGCTTGGCGCGCCACTCGGCGTTCACCAGGTCGAGCGCGTTCTTGAGGGCGCCCGGGTACCCGTGGTTGTACTCGGGGGTGATGACCACGAAGCCGTCGGCGCGCGCGATGCGCTCGGCGAAGGGCATGACCTCGTCGGGGTAGTCGCCGTCGCGCGGGCGCCGCACCGGCAGCCGGGTCGGCAGCTGGGTGCGGGCGAGGTCGATCGGGTCGATCCAGAGATCGAGCCTCCGGCTCGCCAGGCCGAGGAACCAGTCGGCGACGGTCTCGGCGAAGCGGCCCTCGCGGGTGCTGGCGACGATGACGGCGACCTGGACGCGCTCGACGTGGATCCCGATGGTCATGCGGCGGATGATGCCAGCGCGGAGACCGCGCCGTCGGCGGCCCGCCTCACGCGAGCATCACGATGCGCAGCGTGGCCATGGCGGGGTCCTCGCCGGGGGGCGACTCGACCACGCCGACGAGGTAGGGGAGATCGGCCCGCAGCTGCATCACGTCGCCCGGCTCCAGCACGCCGCCCGAGAGGACGTAGGTGCCGAGCTCCTTGAGCAGGCGCACCCCGCTCTCGATGAACGCGGTGGGCAGGTTGACCAGCGACAGCTCGGGGTGGCCGGCGTAGATCGACAGGCCGAGGGTCTCCAGCTCGGCGCCCCGCACCGGGGCGCCCTGGGTCAGCCAGCCGCGCGCGGCCAGCTCGTCCATGGGTGGGCGGTCGTCACCGCTGCCGATGCCCTGCAGCTCCTGGTGGCCCGCGGCGTCCGGGTCGCTCGGAGGGCGCACCGCCACCTGGACCCTCGGGTCGAGCAGCTCGTCAGCCCGGGCCGTGGCCGCCCCCGGGTCCGGTGTGCCTCAGGGCGCGCGGCAGCCGCTCGGTGATCTCCGCGCCGAGCGCCAGCGCCTCGTCGGCCAGCGCACGCAGCTCATCGGCGTCGGATCCGGCCTCGCCGATCATCCGGGCCACGTCCTCGAGGCGCGACGCCGCGGCCTCGAGCGCCGCGAGCTCCTCGGCCGGGCCCGCGCCCGGGAGGCCGGTGCTCACGAGGCCACCTCCTGCTCGGCGGCGATCCGCCCGAGGATGCCGTTCACGAGGCCCGCGGCCTCGGTCTGGCAGTAGCGCTTGGCGAGGTCGACGGCCTCGTTGATCGAGACCGCCTCGGGGATGTCCGGCCAGTCGAGCAGCTCGTGGACGGCGACCCGGAGGATGTTGCGCTCGAGCGGCGCGAGGCGCTCGGCGGTCCAGCCGTCGGCGGCCCCCGTGATCAGCTCGTCGAGGCTCGCGGGGTCGGCCGCGACCCCCTCCATCAGCGCCCGCGCGAACGGATCGACCGGGGTGCCGTCGCGCTCGGCGTTGCGCTCCAGCTCCTCCAGCTCCAGCCCCGTCACGTCGTGCTGGTACAGCAGCACCACCGCCTGGCGGCGCGCCGCGCGCCGTCCCCCTTCGCGGTCGCGGCTCACGCCACCCGTGCGGGCCGCAGCGAGGGCAGGAACGCCTCCCGCTCGGGCAGGTACGAGGTCGTGTAGCGGCCCTCGACGAACGGCGCGTCGTGGGCGATGTCGGCGAGCAGCGGCAGCGTGGTCGGGATGCCGGTGACCGAGGTCTCCCGCAGCGCCCGGCGCAGACGGGCGATGGCCCGCGGGCGGTCGGGCGCCCAGACGCACAGCTTGCCCAGCAGGCTGTCGTAGTGGGGCGGGATGTTCTCCCCGGGCTCGCAGTGCGTGTCGACGCGGATGCCCGGCCCCTGGGCGATGCGGAAGTCGTCGAGACGGCCTGCGCCGGGGCGGAAGTCGCGCGAGGGGTCCTCGGCGTTGATCCGGCACTCGATCGCGTGCCCGTTGGCCTCGGCGACCCCGGTGCGCGAGAGCAGGCCGCCGGCGGCGACGTTCAGCTGCTCGGCGACGAGATCGAGGCCGGTGACCAGCTCGGTGACCGGGTGCTCCACCTGGAGGCGGGCGTTCAGCTCGAGGAAGAAGAAGTCGCCCTTCGAGTCGACGAGGAACTCCAGGGTTCCGGCGCTGCGGTAGTCCCAGGCCTTCACGGCCCGCAGCGCGGCCTGCTGCATGGCCTCGCGGGTCGCGGCGGGCAGATGGGGCGCCGAGGCCTCCTCGATCAGCTTCTGGTGGCGCCGCTGGATCGAGCACTCGCGGTCGCCGCAGACGAGCGCGCCGCCCTGGCCGTCGGCCAGCACCTGGATCTCGACGTGCCGGGCGCCCTCGAGGAGGCGCTCGACGTAGAGGCTGCCGTCGCTGAAGGCGGCCTCCGCCTCGCGCTGGGCCACCTCGAAGGCCTGGGGCAGGTCGGCCGGGCGCTCGACGCGCCGCATGCCCTTGCCGCCGCCGCCGGCCGCCGCCTTCAGCAGCACGGGATACCCGGCCATCTCGGCCGCCGCGAGGGCCGCCGCGACGTCGGAGACGGGGCCGTCCGAGCCGCCGAGCACCGGCAGGTCGGCCGCGCGGGCGGCGTCCTTGGCGGCGATCTTGTCGCCCATGCGCTCCATCACCTCGGGCGACGGGCCCACGAACACCACGCCCTCGCTCGCGCAGGCGCGGGCGAAGGTCGCGTTCTCGGCGAGGAACCCGTAGCCGGGGTGCACCGCGTCGCAGCCGGTGATCTCCGCCGCGGCGAGCACGTTGGAGATGTTCAGGTACGAGTCGCGGGCCGGAGCGGGCCCGATGCAGACGGCCTCGTCGGCCAGGTCGACCGCGAGGGTGTCGGCGTCGGCGGTCGAGTAGACGGCCACCGTCGGGATGCCGAGCTCGCGGGCCGTGCGGATGATCCGGACGGCGATCTCG
The DNA here is from genome assembly GCA_016463385.1 of Thermoleophilia bacterium. GTDB lineage: Bacteria > Actinomycetota > Thermoleophilia > Miltoncostaeales > Miltoncostaeaceae > Miltoncostaea. Next base: position 430 of record JAEMRL010000302.1, on the reverse strand, counting down.
CCCCGGTTGGCGATGAGCAGCTTCATGGCTCGATCAGGAACAGGAGCTGACCGAACTCCGCCGGCGCGGCGTCCTCCAGGCAGATCGTGCGGACGACGCCCGCCTGCTCGGCGACGATCTCGTTGAAGAGCTTCATCGCCTCGATCAGGCAGAGGGTGTCGCCGACCTCGACCCGCTGGCCCTCGGTCACGAAGACCTCCTGGTCGGGCCCGGGGCGCCGGTAGAAGGTGCCCACCATGGGGCTCGTGACGCGGGCCAGGCCGTCGTCGGCATCCGCCGCGGCTCCGCCTCCCCCCCCGCCGCCGCCGGACGCCGGGGCGCCCGGCTCGGCCGGGCCCGCGACGGCGCGGCGCACGGTGACGCGCGCGCCCGAGATCTCGACCGTGACCTCGGCCTCGTTGCCGTTGCTCGACACGATGGTCCCCGTGGA
>JAEMRL010000301.1 GCA_016463385.1 Thermoleophilia bacterium | reverse complement strand
GCCCTGGAGGCGGCGGCCGACCGCCGGGTGGGCACCTACTCGGGCGGCATGCGGCGCCGCCTCGACCTCGCGCTCGCGCTGGTCCACGAGCCCGAGGTCCTCTTCCTCGACGAGCCGACCACCGGCCTCGACCCGATCTCGCGCCTGACCCTCTGGGACGAGGTGCGGCGCCTGAACTCCGAGCTCGGCACGACGGTCTTCCTCACGACCCAGTACCTCGAGGAGGCCGACCAGCTCGCCGCGCGCGTCGCCATCATCGACGGCGGGCGGATCGTCGCGGAGGGCACCCCCGCGGCGCTGAAGGCCGAGGTCGGCGACCCGACCCTCCGGATCACGCTGGCCGATCCATCGGCGCACGACGCCGGGGCCCGAGCGCTGGCGGCCTTCGGCGAGGCCCTCCCGTCCGAGCGCGGCGGTGCCCTCGCGGTGCGGTTGCCCGGCGGCGCGGAGTCGCTGCCGGGCGTGGTCCGGGCGCTGGACGAGGCCGGCGTGGTCGCCGCCGGGCTCGACCTGGCCATGCCCTCCCTCGACGACGTCTTCGTGGCCCGCACCGGCCGCCACCTGGAGGCCGCCGACGGCGCCGACGAGACGGCCGCCGCGCCCACTCCCGCGTGAGGCTCGCCGTCACGCAGACCGCGGCGCTCGCGCGCCGGGCGGTGGTCGGCACCCTGCGCACGCCGCAGGCCCTCGTGCCGAGCCTCTTCTTCCCGCTGGTCCTGATGGCGATCTTCACCGGCTCCTTCGGCAACGCCCCGGGGACGATCCCGGGCTTCCCGGAGGTGCGCGGCTTCCTCGACTTCGCGCTCGCCGGTGCCGTCCTCCAGGGGATCCTGATCGGCGGCACCAGCGCGGGCGCCGCCTTCGCCCTCGACATCGAGGGGGGCTTCTTCGACCGCCTGGTCGCCTCCCCCGTCGCCCGCACCGCGATCCTCGCCGGGCGCCTGGCCGGCGGCGTGGTCGTCGCGATGGTGCAGACGCTCTTCTTCGTCGCGATCGGCGTGATCTTCGGCGCCCGCATCGAGGGCGGCGTGGCGGGCCTGGCCGTCCTGCTCGTCCTGGCGGGCTTCCTGTCGGTGGCCGTCAGCGGCCTCGGAGTGGTGCTCGCGCTGCGGACGGGGTCGGCCGAGGCGGTGCAGGGGACGTTCCCCCTGTTCTTCGCCCTGCTCTTCTTCTCGTCGGCCTTCTTCCCGCGCGAGACGATGACCGGCTGGTTCAAGGCGGTGGCCGACGCGAACCCGATCTCGTACCTGGTCGAGGCGATGCGCGACCAGATCATCACCGGCGTCGAGCCGCGGTCGACGCTGATCGGCCTGGCGGTGGTGATCGCCCTGGCAGCCGCCGCCCTCGGGGGGAGCTTCCTCGCGTTCCGCAGCCGTCTCCGGAGCGCCCTGTGAGCCACGTGCTGGCCGTCAGCCGCGGGCTCGCCTGGCGCAGCCTGATCCTGGTGCGCCGGATGCCGTCGGTGTTCCTGCCCTCCCTGATCATGCCCCTGTTCATCCTGATCGCGACGGCCGGCGCATTCCGCGGCATCTCGCAGCTGCCCGCGTTCGAGGGCGCCTCCTACCTCGCGTTCACGATCCCGCTCGCCACCGTCATGGGCGCCGGGTTCGCCGGCATCAACGCGGGGATGACCCTGGCCCGCGACATCGAGGGCGGGTTCGTCGACCGGCTCGTCGCGAGCCCGGCGCCCCGCATCACCCTGGTGCTCGGCCCGCTGATGGCGGCCGGGGCGCGCAGCCTGTTCACGACCACGGTCGTGCTCGCCGCCGGCCTGATCGGCGGCGTCGGCCTGCCGGGTGTCGCGGGCACGCTGGTGATCTACCTGCTGGCGATCGGCTTCTCGGCGGCGACCTCCTGCTGGGCGATGGGCGTCGCCTTCCGGGCCCGCACCATCCAGGCCGCCCCCCTGATGCAGGTCGTCGTGTTCCTGTCGGTGTTCACCTCGGTGGCCTACGCGCCCCGCGAGGTGCTGACCGGGTGGCTCCACCACGTGGCCAACGTCAACCCGGTCACCTACCTGATCGAGGCCTCGCGGGCCGCCGAGCTCGGCACGCTCGGCTGGGCCGAGCTCTGGCCGGGGCTCCTGGCCGTCGCCGGGCTGGTGGCCGGCCTGGGCGCGTGGGCGCTCGCCGGCCTGGCCGGCCTGGGCAAGCGGTAGCGCGGTGGCGAGCGACCGCCTCCCCATCGGCGACGCGCTCTCCGCGCACCTCGACCGGTTCGCCCGCATCCCCGAGGAGATCGCCGCCCTGCACCGGCGGATGGAGGGCGACCAGTGGGAGGTGATGATGACCCACCCCGACCTCGGCGCCCTGCTCGAGGTGCTGGTGCGGGCGAGTGGCGGGCGCTCGGTCCTGGAGGTCGGCACCTTCGTCGGCACGTCCGCCGCGTGGATGGCACGCGGACTGGAGCCCACCGGGCACATCGACACCCTGGAGGCCGACGGGGAGCGCGCCCGCCGCGCCGAGGAGTTCTTCGCGGAGACGGGCCTCGCCGACCGGATCCGGGTGCACCGCGGCCCCGCGGAGGCGACGCTGCCGGGCCTGCCTGCGGACGCCTACGACCTCTGTTACATCGACGCCGACAAGCCGGGATACATCGGCTACCTGGAGCACGCGGTCCGCGTGGTGCGGACCGGCGGGCTGATCGTCGCCGACAACGTCCTCGCCGGGGGCCGCGTGGCCCTGCCGGAGGGGGAACGCGACGCCAACGCCGCCGCGCTGGTCGCCTTCACCGAGGCGGCGACCGGGGACCCGCGCCTGCGCACCGCCGTCCTCACGGTCGGCGACGGCGTGACCCTGAGCGTGGTCCTCTAGAGACCCGCGCGCCGCTGCCGGGAGCGCAACACGAACCACCCGGCGACGAAGACGAGGAAGATCAGGCCCGAGATCTCGAGGGAGCCGAAGGCGAGGGCGACCATCTGCGCCACGAACAGCGCGAGGGCCGCCGCGACCAGGATGATCCCGACGCGCCGGCGGCGCTGTTCCTCAGGGGTCCGCTCCATTCCGCCGACGAGGGTAGCGGAGCATGTGTGACACCGACGTTCCGAGGATCCCGTGACGACCTCCCCTAGACTCCGCCCGATGCGATTCCGGCTCCTGTCCGCCGCCCTGGCCGCCGGCGCGCTCTCGGCGGCCCTGCCGGCCACCGCCCCGGCCCAGAGCGGTGTGGTCTCGGCGATGAGCTGCCTGGCGCAGACCGACGCCGCCGGCATCGACGCGATGCTCGAGCGCGCGGGCAGCCCGCTCGCGGGCGAGGGGGCGACGTTCGTCGCCGAGGGCACGGCCGCCGGCCTCGACCCGCGGGCCCTCGTCGCGATCGCGGCCCACGAGACCATCCTCGCGACCTACGTCCCGTCGCAGGCGATCCACAATCCCTTCGGCCTCGGCCCGGGGATCGCGTTCGCGTCCGACGCCCAGGCGATCGCCCGCGCCGCGCGCACGCTGGGCGACTACTACCTGGCCGAGGGCCGCACGACGCTGTCGTCCATCGGCGCGAAGTGGGCCCCGATCGGCGTCGCCAACGATCCGACCAATCTGAACGCCAACTGGACGGCGGGCGTCGGAGCGTACTACGCGGCGCTCGGCGGCGACCCCGGGCGCCCGGTGCTCACCACCGCCCAGGACGGCACGCCCGCGTGCCTGGGGGCCCCCGCGCTCTTCCCCCCGGCC
>JAEMRL010000300.1 GCA_016463385.1 Thermoleophilia bacterium | reverse complement strand
CACGAGGACGGGCGGGCCGCGCTCGGGCAGCGGAACCTCGATCGCGTCGAGGTCGGACGGCACGACCACCGGCGCGAACACGGCGCGGGCCTCGGCCAGCACCTGCTCGCGCGGGTAACGGCTGGAGCGGTGGGTGAGCGCCAGCAGGCCGACCCCCGCGCGGGCCGCGAGCGCGGCCGCCTGGGCGGCCGTGGAGTGCCCGGCGCGGGCGGCGAGGTCGCGGTCGGCCTCCAGGAACGTGGCCTCGTGGACGAGCAGGTCGGCGCCCGCGGCGGCCGCCGCGATCCCCGGGGCGGGGCGGGTGTCGCCCGAGTAGACGAGGCGGCGCCCGCGACGCCCGGGCCCGCTGACCTCGCCGGGCTCCACGGCCCCGAGCGCCTCGCCCCCGGCCAGCCGCGCCCGGCCCGGACCGGGGCCGACGCCGCGCGCGAGCAGGGCGGCCGGATCGAGGTGGCCGGGCAGGGGATCCTCGGCGACGACCCAGCCGAGGGCCGGGCAGTCGTGCCGCGCCTCCACCGCCTCTATCCGGTAGCCGTCGCGCACGAGGCCCTCGCCCGGGGCCGTCTCGCGCACGTCGAGGCCGAAGGAGAGCGGGCCCACCTGCGCCCGGAACGCCGCCACCAGGGCGCCGAGGCCCGGCGGGCCCAGGATCGGGAGGTCGTCGTGCCGGGTCTCGGACAACGTGGCGAGCAGGCCGGGCAGCCCGAGGACATGATCGGCGTGGCAGTGGGTCACCAGCACGGCGCGCAGGCGGCGGAGCCCCGGCCGCGAGAGCATCATCTGCCGCTGGGTACCCTCCCCGCAGTCGATCAGCAGGTGGTCCGCGCCGCGCATGACCATCGCGGCGGCGACCCCGCGCTCGGGGGTCGGCCACCGGGCGCCCGTGCCGAGCAGCACGAGCGTCAGCTGGGGGATCCCGGCCGTCCGGCCCGGAGCGGGCCCCACGGCCGCCCCCTCAGCCGTCCTCTGCGGCGGGACGCACGAGGAGCACCGCGCAGGGCGAGTGGTAGGCGATGTACCCGGCGAATCCGCCGAGCAGCGTCCGCTCGACGCGTCCGCGGTGCGCGGCCGCGACCGCCAGGTCGATGCCCTCGCGCCGCAGGTACGCGCAGGCCACGCCGGGCGCCCACCCCTCGAGCAGCACGGGGACGGAGCCCGGCACCTCCGCCGCCTGGTCGGCGATCCACGCCCGCGCGGCGGCGAGGGTCTCCTCGAGCGGGTAGGAGACGCCGTACATGTCGCCGTAGAGCGGCCACGGCGTCGTCGCGATGTGCACCAGGTGCAGCTCTCCGGGCGACTGTGCGCGCAGGGCGACGGCCTCGGCGCGTACCGCCGCCGAGGCCGGGTCCTCATCGATGAAGCAGGCGATCCTCGAGTAGGGGGCGGGCATCGTGTCCTCCGGGTCCAGCTCGCCGGTCACCCGGCAGACTCGCTCCCGCGCGCCGCGCCGGCGTCCGCGCCGGCCCGCTCGCCCTCACGGCAAAGCCGCATCCGTGGCCGGTGCGGCCGCCCCCCGCGGCAGCAGCGAGTCCTCGGCCATGCGGCGGCCGGTGAGGGTGTAGGGCGACACGACGTGGTCGACGCCCACCCGGGTCAGCTTCGACACCGACGTGGGCTCGGCGGCGCGGGCGACCACGACCAGCTCCGGGTTGAGCGTGCGCGCGCTCAGTGCGATGAAGGCGTTGATGGCGTCGGAGTCGACGGCGCAGACGATGCCCCGGGCGCGGTGGATGCCCGCCTCCTCGAGGACGCCGTCGTTCTGCGGATCGGCGATCAGATACGGCAGGCCGAGCTCGTCGAGCTCGTCGGCCGAGCGGTCGTCGATCTCGATCACGATCACCCCGACGCCGGCGCGCCGGTACTCGGTCACCACCGCGCGGCCCACGCGGCCGAAGCCGCACAGGATGAAGTGGTCGCGGAGCGCCTCGATCTTCTTCCTCATCTTCCGCCTCCTCCGGGCCCGGGCGAGATCCCCCGAGGCCACCAGATCGCTCCCGATCGCCGCCGTCACCACCACCGCAACGAGCAGCCCGACGATCAGGCTGATCGAGAAGAGCTCGCCACCGGGGCCGGCGAGCTCGGTGTCCCGGAAGCCGACCCCCCCGAGGGTGAGCACGGTCCAGTAGAGGCCGTCCAGCGGACTGGCGTCGTCGATGAACACCGTGTAGCCGAGCGTCCCGTAGAGCACGATGACGACGGTCATCGCCACGGGCAGCCAGAAGCGCTCGGCGATGTCGCGCGGCTCCACCCCACCCCCTCGTCGTGCCGACGTCGTCGCCGCGCGATTCTCGCGAGCGGCGGGGCCCTCCGGTATCGCCCTGGGGAGAACCCGCGGGGCGTGCGCACGGCCGCCGGGCCGACCGCCTCCCCGGATGACAGCATTGGCGCGATGCCCGCGCTCCACGTCCATTCCTGGGGTCCGCGCGGCGGAACGCCGCTGCTGGTGGTGCACGGGGTCACCAACACCGGCGCGCGCTACCGCCGCCTGGCGGAGACCGAGCTGCAGGGGGTGCGCGTGCTGGCACCCGACCTGCGCGGGCACGGCGGTTCCTCGTGGGATCCCCCATGGGGCGTCGAGCAGCACGTCGAGGATCTGATCGCCACGCTCGATGCGGAGGGAGTCGGGCGGGCCGTGGTGGCCGGCCACTCCTTCGGCGGCCTGCTGGCGCTCCACCTGGCGGCGCGCCGGCCGGAGCGGGTGCGGGGAGTGGTGCTGCTCGATCCGGCCGTCGAGCTCCCGCCCGCCCGGGCGGGCACGCAGGCCGAGGAGGCGCGCCGCGACGAGGGGTGGGCGTCCGTGGAGGAGGCCCGCGCGGCCCGCGAGGCCCTGCGCCCCGCTCACGCGCGGGACACGGTCGAGGAGGACCTCGCCACCTTCCTCGAGCGCTCGGCCGACGGCCGCGTCCGCTTCCGCTTCTCGCGGCCCGCCGCGGTGGCGGCCTGGGGGGAGATGGCGCGGGTCGCCCCCTCGCTCGCCGGGTACCCTGGCCCGGTGACCCTCGTCGCCGCGAACCGTGCCGACTTCGTCACCCCGCGCCTGCGCGACGGACTGCGCCGCGACCTCGGCGACCGCCTCACCGAGACCGGCATCGACGCGGGCCACATGCTCTTCTGGGATGCGCCGGCCGAGGTCGGGGCGATCATCCGGGCGGCCCTCGCCTGATGGGCGGCGCGCGCTCCACCCGCCGCCTCGCCTGGGCCTCGTACGGCACGGCGATCGGCCTCGCGCTGGGGACCGTGGTGAGCCTCGCGACCGGCGCCGAGATCGCGGCCGCCGCCGGGGCCGCGGTCGGCGCGGTGGGCGGCGTGGTGCTCGGCCGGCGCCGGGAGCGGCGCGCGTGAGGGCGATCCTCGCCTCGGGCCCCGGCGGGCCGGACGTGCTCGCCCTCGGCGAGGCCCCCGACCCGCGCCCGGCCGAGGGCGAGGTGGTGCTGGCCGTCGCCGCGACCGCCGTGAACCGGGCCGACCTCATGCAGCGCGAGGGCCGCTATCCCCCGCCCCCGGGCGCCAGCGGCATCCTCGGGCTGGAGGCGGCCGGCACGGTCCTGGAGGTCGGGACCGGAGTGCGGGGATGGGCTCCGGGAGACCGGGCGATGGCCCTCCTCGCCGGCGGGGGCTACGCCGAGCGGGTCGCCGTGCCGGCGGGTCAGCTGATGCCGGTGCCCGAGG
>JAEMRL010000299.1 GCA_016463385.1 Thermoleophilia bacterium | reverse complement strand
CCGGTCTGGCGGTCGCCGATGATCAGCTCGCGCTGGCCGCGGCCGATCGGGATCAGGGCGTCGATGGCCTTGATGCCGGTCTGGAGCGGCTCCTTCACGGGCTGCCGCTGCACCACGCCCGGAGCTTTGAACTCCACGGGGCGGTAGTGCTCGGTGACGATCGGGCCGCGGTCGTCGAGCGGGTTGCCGAGCGGGTCCACCACGCGACCGAGCAGCGCCTCGCCGACCGGCACCTGGATGACCTTCCCGGTGCGCCGGACGGTGTCGCCCTCCTTGATGAGGGTGTCGTCACCGAGGAGCACGACGCCGACGTTGTCCTCCTCGAGGTTCAGCGCGAGGCCGGTGACCCCGTGGGGGAAGTCGAGCATCTCGAGGGACACGCAGGACCGGAGGCCGTGGACGCGGGCGATGCCGTCTCCGACCTGGAGGACGGTGCCGACCTCCTCGACCTCCACGGTCCCCGAGTACTGCTCGATCTGGTCCCGGAGGACCTTGGTGATCTCATCGGGTCGCAGCTTCATACGGGGGTGGTCACCTTTCTCAGCTCAGGTCGGATTGCGTGTGGCGCGCGCATCAACTGGTCACGGCGGAGTCGATCCGGCTCGACCGCAGGGTCTCGCGGAGCTCCTCGATGCGGTGGCGCACGGAGGCGTCCACCACCGACTCGCCCACCTGCAGCACGAGGCCGCCGACGATCTCCGGGTCGACCGACTCGGTGAGGTCGATGTCGGCCCCGGTCTTCTCCTTGATCTGCGCCACGATGCGCTCGCGCAGGTCGTCGGGCAGGGGCACGGCCGTGATGGCCCGCACCTCGAGCCGCCCCGCGGCTGCGGCGACCCGGCTCTCGAACGCGTCGAGGATGTCCGGGAAGTCCGCCATCCGGCCCCGGTCGAGCAGCACCTGGAGGACGTTGCCCACCACGGGCGCCGAGCCCTCGGTGAGGCGGGCGACGACGGCCTTCTTCGCCGGGGTGTCGATGTTCGGGTCGTCGAGGACCGCCCGGAGGTCCTCCGAGCCGGCGACGGCGTCCGCGAACGCCCTCAGGTCACGGCCGACGTCGTCGACCGCCTTGAGGTCGGTCGCGGCCTCGAAGACCGCCTCGGCGTAGGTGGCCGCGACGCTCACGAGGTGCTCGCACCCCCGTTGAGGGAGAGCGCCGAGAGATCGGCCTCGGTGATCGCGTCCTCGATCAGCTTGCGGTGGTCGGCCTCGGTCAGGGAGCCGCGCGAGACCTTCTCGGCGGCGGCCAGGGCGAGGGTGACGACCTCGTCGCGCAGGCCGCCGGCGGCCTGCCGGACCTCCGCCTGGATCTGCACCTCGGCGTCGGCGATGACCCGCTCACGCTGGCTCTGGCCGTCGGCCAGCAGCTCGGCGCGCTGGCGCTCGCCCTCCTTGCGACCCTGCTCGCGCAGGGAGTCGGCCTCCTTGCGGGCGTCCACGAGGCGGGCCTTGTAGTCCTCCAGCATCGAGGTCGCCTCGTCCCTGCTGCGCTCGGCCTCCTCGAGGCTCTGCGCGATGTGGGCGCGGCGCTTCTCGATCGCCTCGCCCAGCGGGCCGAACACGTACCTCTTCATGATGAACAACGTGATGCCGAACATCACGAGCGTCCAGACCATCAGCCCGGGGCTGATCGCGAGGAGCGGGTTGTCGCTCTCCTCGGATTCGGCCGCGGCCTGGAGTGGCAGCTGTTGTGCGTACGCGAGCAGTGAGACCATCAGATGTCCGATCTAGCCGATGAAGAAGGCGACGAAGCCCATCAGCAGCGCGTAGAACACGATGGCCTCGGTGAGGGCCAGGCCGAGGAACATCAGCGAGGTCAGCTCGCCGCGCAGCTCGGGCTGACGACCGACGGCCTCGACCGTCTTGCCCATCAGGTAACCCACGCCGATACCCGGGCCGATCGCGCCGAACGCGGTGGCCAGGCCGAGCGCCAGGACCTTTGCTGCGTCCTCGATGTTGCCTTCCATCTGTCTTGCTCCTTTGGGTTGTTAGTGCGAGGACTCGACGGCGAAGCCGATGTAGATGCCGCTGAGCATCGCGAAGATGAACGCCTGGAGGCCGGCGACCAGAAGCCACTCGAAGATCCAGAAGAACACACCGACCGGGAGTGCCAGCAGCCCGGCGAAGTTGCCGAGGAGAACCATGAAGCCGGCGGCCATGATGATCAGCAGGTGGCCCGCCAGCAGGTTGGCGAAGAGCCGGACCGAGAGGCTGACCAGCCGCAGGATCTGCGACAGGACCTCGATCACGAAGATCACGGGCTGGATCGCCCGCGGGGCCTCGGGGACGAGGGTCTTGAGGTACCCGCCCACGCCGTGGGCCTTCACGCCCTCGTAGTTGTAGACGAGGAAGGTCACGACCGTCAGCGCGAGCGTGACGTTGATGTTGGCGGTGGCCGCGTAGAGCCCGAGGTCCGGGATCGGACCGATCCAGCTCGTGTGGCCGACCGGCAACGGGATGAAGCTGATCAGGTTGCTCACCAGGATGAACAGGAAGAGGGTCGCGATGTACGGGAAGTACTTCGAGTAGACCTTCTCCGTGAGCGTCGGGCGCGCGATCTGATTCTCGGCGAACTCGTAGGCCATCTCGACCACGTTCTGCGCCCTGGTCGGGCGCATCTTGAGCCCGCCCCGGATCACCAGGCCCATCGCGATGCAGATGACCATCGCGAGGAAGAGGTAGAGGACGGCCTTGTTGATCGACATGTCGAGGGGGCCGAGCTCGATCGAGATCCAGGGCTCGAGCTTGAACTCCTCGGAGGGGTCGAACTCGGCGCCGGCGCCGAGCGCGGCGCCCGGCAGCAGGAGCACGGCGGTGAGCGCGGCCATGGCCGCGAGTCGCAACCTCATGGCGGCCCTCACTGGCCGATGCCCTTGGCGGGCGTGCGGGTGCGCGACGCGTAGAGCGCCGTGCGGCCGAGCAGGTCGAAGGTGAAGCACGTGATGAACACACCTGCGGCGATCAGACCTGCCTCCTCCGAGTAGCGGAGCGCGATGACGAACAGGACGAGGGCGGTCAGCCAGGCCCGGGCGATGAAGGACACGCCCGACATGCCGACGGCCGCCGTCGCGGAGAGCCCGAAGGACCAGCGCGCGGTCGCGTTCGAGATCCCCCAGTTGACGCACCAGAGGATGAAGCCGATCAGCCACCCGCTCCAGTCGCCGCCCGCGAGCAGCACGATCGGGAGCGTGAGCACGCCCACGATCAACCCGATGCCGGAGAGGAGCGCCTTGCGAACCGGGGTGGGTTCGTAGACGGAGTCCTCGACGGTCGCAGCCTGAGCGGTCTCAGGCAGAGGGGGGTGCGGTGTGATTCAGGGTCCTCCGAGTGGATCCGGGCCACAGCCCACCGACGGCGCACGGCGTCGTCTGCGGAGCGGGGTCAATATACCGGCGCGCGCGCCGCGGTGGGGCGTTCCGGGGCGCTCGTGGGACGATCGTCCCGCCGGATCGCCGCCGCCGCGAGGGATCCGGCCGAATCCGGCGAAATCACCGACTCGATGTCTTCCTGGACGAGAACCCGCCCGACCCCGCCTTTCGGCCAGTTGCCGCCTGGACCTCCGGCGACCAGGATCGCCCCGATGAGCCGCTCCTGGACCTTTCACTCCGGCCTCGGAGCGCTGGCCCTCGCCGGCCTGGCCGTCGCGGCGGCCCCCGCCGACGCCGACGCGCGGATGACGGTACTC
>JAEMRL010000298.1 GCA_016463385.1 Thermoleophilia bacterium | reverse complement strand
CCTCCTCGGTGTTCCCCCCGCCGGTCCACTCCTCACGGCGCAGGCCCTCGACGGCCACGTCTCCGGCGTCGTCGTGCAGAGAGGCGAGCGCGCGCAGCAGAACCAGCAGGGCGTCGGGCGCCGCGCCGCCGTACTGGCCGCTGTGCTTGGCGGAGGCGAGCGTCGTCACCTCGATGGTCACGTTGGCCATGCCGCGCAGCGCGACGGTCAGCGTCGGCACGCCCGGTCGCACGCTGCCCATGTCGCCGATGATCATGGCGTCGGCGGCGAACATCCCGGGGTTCGTCGGCGGGTAGGTCGTGAGGGCCCCGCCGCCGACCTCCTCCTGGCCCTCGATCACGATCTTGATGCCGACCGGCGGCCGCCCGTCCCAAGCCCGTAGCGCGCCGACGTGGGCGATGATGTTCGACTTCGTGTCGGCGGCGCCCCGCCCGAACACGGCGCCCTCGCGCTCGGTCGGCTCGAAGGGCGGCGAGGTCCACTCCGACTCGTCGCCGGCGGGCACGACGTCGTAGTGGCTGTACAGGAGGACCGTCGGCGCGCCCTCGGGGGCCGGGATCTCGCCGATCACGATCGGGTTGGTGCCCGGCAGCTCGAGCGTGGAGACCTCCGGAACGCCGGCCTCGCGGAAGAGCCGCGCGACCATGTCATGGGCCTCGCGCAGCGGCCCCTCGGGGCGGCCCTCGCCCGAGATCGACGGGATCCGCACCAGCGCGTCGAGGTCGGCCCGCAGCTCGGGCATCAGCGCGTGGACGCGCGCGGCGCGCTCTGAGCCCTCGGTTGTCTCCCGGTCCGGTATCGCTGTCTCCTCTGCACGCTCCACCCCTGCGCGGGCGGCAGATTCTCAGACCGCGGATGGATTTACCAGAGGGTCCTCTGAGACGCGTGTCACACCGCCTCCGGCGACGCCAGCGCGCGGACACCCTCCCTCCAGGCGGCACCGATGTCCGCCCCCGGCGGGAAGCGGCCGGTCAGCTCCAGCATCACCATGCCGTGCGCGAACGCCCAGGCCGCCCGGGCGCGGTCGGGGTCGCGGCCCGCGGCCGCGACCAGCGGCGCCCCGGCCCGGGCCTCCAGGCCCTCGGGCAGCCGGTCCCGGGGAAGGGGCCGGTCGTTGATCAGGCGGTAGAGGTGGGGGTGGGCGACCGCCCAGCTCCGGTAGGCGACCGCGAGGGCCGCGAGCGGGTCGTCCGCTCCCGCGACGGCGGCCTCGCAGAGCTCGCCGAATTCGCGCAGGCCGTCGACGATCAGCGCGACCTCGAGGGCCTCCTTGTCGGCGAGGTGCTTGTAGATCGACGGCGCCCGGATCCCGACGCGCCCGGCGAGCCGGCGCATCGAGAGCGCATCCGGGCCGCCCTCCTCGAGCAGCTCGCGACCCGCGGCCACCAGCTGGCGGCCGCGGGCGCTGAGCTCAGGAGCGCTGGAAGCCGGCACGGGTGCGCAGACCGTATCCGGCGGCGCGGTCCATGGCGATGTGGAAGCCCCACGCCAGCGCGGCGGCGCCGGGTCCGGCGCCGAGCGAGGCGACGGCGAGCGCGGCGAGGGCCATTGGGCCGGCGGGGTGGTGGAGGGCGTTGTAGAGGGGGACGGCGCGCGGGTGGAGGCGACTCGGCTCGAGCCCGCGTCCGACGCCCGCCAGCAGCGCGATGTCCGGAGCCATCGCGGTCCCCGCGACCCACCACCAGGAGGCCCCGGTGGCGACGACGACGGAGATGGCGGCCCCCAGCAGTCCGATCGACACGAGCCCCAGGGCGACGCGCGGCGCGGTGCGGCGGGACACGGCAGACGAGATCACGACGACTCCATTCGGTGGGGCGAACAGTGTTAGCCACAGAGTAGCTAACGCTGTTCGCCTCTGTCAACCACCTCTCGGGGCGGGGATGCGTGGTGGCACGGATCCGCCGCGGGGTCGTCGGGTGGGATAGTCGGGCCATGCGCTGGCCCCTCGTCGCATCGTGGGCCTGCGCCGCCCTCGCGGCGGCGGCGCTGGTCGCCGCCCTCACCCTGCGCGCGACCGACCCCGACCCCACCGAGGGCGGGTTCGCGGTGCTCGTCACCGTCGCGATCGCCGCTCCGGCGGTGGCCGCCGGGGTCGTGATCGCGCGCGGCAGGCCGCGCAACCCCGTGGGCGCGATCGTCGCGTTCCTCGGCCTGCTGCCGGTGCTCGACCTGCTGTGGATCTGCTGGGCGGGCGCCGCGGTCCGCGGCGACGTGCCGGGCGCGTCGTGGGCGGTCCTCGCCTACCAGGGCGACTGGATCCCGGTGTTCGGGGCTCTGGCCCTCCTGCTGCTGCTGTTCCCGGACGGCCGCACCCCGGGTCCGCGCTGGCGTCCGGTCGTGACGCTGGCGGTCGTGGCGACCCTCGCCGCGGCCGCCGTCAGCTCGCTGCGCGACACCCCCTTCGACTCCCCGTATGCGGGCGTGGAGCGGCCGATGCCGGTCCTCTCGAGCGCGGCCTCCTCCGTCCTGATGTCGGCGGCGCTGATCGCGCTCACCGCGGCGCTCGCGCTCGCCGCCGCCGCGATGATCGTGCGCTTCCGGCGCTCCCGCGGCGTCGAGCGGATCCAGATCAAGTGGCTCGCGGCCGCCGCCGTCCTGCTGCCCGTGGCGATCGTCGCGGGAACCGCCGACGGGCTGCTCTCCGACGAGCCCGGGCTCCTCACCGTCATCCCGTTCGCCGTGGTCTACCTCGGGCTCCTCTCCGCGGTCATCGTCGCGATGCTGCGCCACGGCCTCTACGACGTCGACCGCGTCATCAGCCGGACGATCACATGGATGGCGCTGACGCTCGTACTCGCCGGCGCCGCCGTCCTCGTGGCCCTCGTGGTGGCCGACCTCCTCGGTGGCGGCACCACGGCCGGCGCCGCCGTGGCCGCCGTGGCCGCCACCCTCGCCTTCGACCCTCTGCGGAGACGACTGCAGCGGGTCGTGGACCGCCGCTTCGACCGGGACCGCTCGCGCGCGGTCGACCGGGTCGAGGCGTTCGCCGCCCGCCTGCACGACGGCGAGGCGGCTCCCGAAGGGATCGAGGCGGTCCTCCGGGACGCCCTCGGCGATCCGGCCCTGCGCCTCTACGTGTGGCTCCCGGGCGCCGGTGTCCACGCGGACCTCGGCGGCAACCCCGCCGATCCGGGGACGCCTCCCGAGGGGCGGGTCGTCACGCAGATCGGGCGGGGTGCGGCGCCGCTGGGCGCGGTGGTCCACTCGGCCGGCCTGCTGGCCCGGCCCGGTCTGCTGACCGACGTGCTGCGCGCGGCGGCGCTGCCTGTCGAGATCGCCCGTCTGCGGGGCGAGCTCCGGGGTCGCCTCGAGGAGGTCGAGGAGAGCCGCGTCCGGATCGTGCGCGCCGGGTACGAGGAGCGCCGCCGGCACGAGCGCGACCAGCACGACGGCGCCCAGCAGCGCCTGGTGGCGCTCGGCATGGCCCTCCGGCGCGTCCAGCGGCGCCTGGACGGCACGCTCGCGACGACGGAGGACGCGCAGAGCGACGAGGACCGCATCAAGCGCGCCATCGCCGCGAGCCTGACGAGCGTGTCTGCGAAATCGCTCTCTTTTGCGGACATGGGCGAGTTCGGCGACGACGCGGAGAGCGACGAGGAGGAGGACGAGGAGGGCGGCGGTGTGGTCGGAGCACCGCCCAGGCCCAGCTTTACCACAAAGTGCGGGCGCTGCAGCAGGCCGCGCAGGCT
>JAEMRL010000297.1 GCA_016463385.1 Thermoleophilia bacterium | reverse complement strand
GGCGTGCCGGGCCGTGCTCGATCGACACCGCCACGGACCCCGGCTCGAGCGCCATGAGGTCGGCGAGCGCCTCGCGCTCGGCGGCGGTGACGGCCTCGCGGTAGTGCCAGACCCGGTGGTCGGCGATCAGGTCGGAACCCTCCTCGCGCAGGCCGCGCACCATCGCGCGCCCCTCGGCCGCCCATCCCGAGGGATCGGTGAGCGGACCCCGCCAGACGAGGGTCATGCCGCGCTCAGCGCGGCAGCGACACGGCCCGTGAGCAGGCCGATGCGCTCCGCGGCGACGGCGGCGGTGCGATCCCAGGTGTGTCCGGTGCGGATCGCGTCGGAGGCCCGGGCGCCGATCACGTTGGCGGCCACCTGATCGTCGTGGACGGCCCGCATCGCGGCGGCGAGATCGGCCGGATCGACCTCGTGCACCACCGGGTTGCGGTCCATGCGGTACGAGCTCGCCTCGCCGAAGGGCAGCTCGACCTCGCGCGCGGGCACGAGGAAGGCGGTGGACGGGTCGGTGAAGTCGCGCGCGGCCCCGCGGTCGGGGACGACCACCGGCAGGCCGCAGGCCATCGCCTCGGCGATCGTGAGCCCGTAGGCCTCGCCGCGGCAGGGGTGCACCAGGCAGTGGCAGGCCGTGTAGAGGCCGGGCATCGCCTCCTCGGCGATCGGCGCCGACAGGTGCAGCACGCGCGGGCCGGTGGTGCTCGCGGCCATGGCGCGCACGCGCTCGTCGAGCCGGCCCGGCGGGTACGGGCCGAGCGGGCCGAAGTCCTTGATCACGAGGGTTACGTCGTCGCTGCGCCGGAAGGCGCGCTCGTAGGCGTCGAGCAGCAGGTCCACGCCCTTTCGCGCGTGCAGGCCGCCGACGAAGAGGAAGCGCAGGCCGGGCGCGGCGTCGGCGAGGTCGGCGGGCGGCGCGTCGGGGCGGAAGCGCGCGGGGTCGACGCCCAGCGGCAGGACCGCCAGGCGACCGCGGTCGACGCCCGAGTCGATCATCCAGTCGCGCACGTAGGTCGAGGCGACCCACACCTCGTCGGCGCTCTCGTCGATCATCCGCACCCAGTCCGGCGGCAGCGGGCCGAACTCCCAGTGGAGCACCTGGACGAGGCGGCCCCGGGCGGGGCGGTTGAAGGTGGGCGGCTGCACCTGGCGCACGACCACCTCCGGCCCCCCGGGCAGCAGGCGCCGCGCGGCGGCCGCGACCACGTCCATGCCGGGAGCGGATGCGTCGAGGCCGACCCCGTCGGTGTCGACGAGCGCGAGGTCGATCCCGCCGCGGCGCAGCAGGGCCCGCGCCAGCTCACGGTTGACCCCGGCGAGGGACGAGACGCCCGACAGGCAGCCCTCGATGACGACGCGCGGCAGGTCGTGCTCGGCGGCCACCACGGTCCGCGGGCGGCGCGCGAGCGCGCCCAGCCGGTCGAGCGCGATCCGCGCGACGGCGCGGTGGTCGTGGGCCCCGATCCGCGCCAGGGCGGCGGCGCCGCGGGCGCGGGCCTCGTCGGGGCGGTGGTGGACGTCGCGGAGCGCGGCCACCAGATCGGCCGGCCGCGGTTCGGCCCAGCGGCGCCCGGCGAGGGACGGGTTCTCGGCGACCGCGTCGCCGGGTACCGGAACGAGGTCGGCCCCGACCGGCCACCCGGCGGCACCGACGCCGGGCGTGCCGGGCCAGGCCGTCGCGACCACCGGGCGGCCCATCGCCATCGCCTCCAGCGGGACGCGGTTCCAGCCCTCGACGCGGGTCGGAGCGACCACGGCGTCGGCGGCGGCGTAGAGGCGGCAGACGTCGTGGGGGGCCAGGAGGTCCTCGACGATCACCAGATCGGCCATCCGCGCCGGGTCGCGCCCCTGCCGGGCGAGCCCGGCGAGCAGCTCCTCCTGGATCTCGGCCGTGCCGATGCCGCGCCCGGTGCCCCAGGCCTTCAGCACCAGCGTGACGTCGTCGCCGGCGGCGAAGGCGTCGCACCAGGCGCCGAGCAGCGCGTCCCAGCCCTTGGCGAGGCTCCAGTCGAAGGCGGCCAGGAAGACCGTGCCGTGCGCGCCCGGGATGTCGAGCGGGGCGGCCGTGCGGTCGAGGCGGTCGAGCTCGAGCGGCTCGGGGACCACGGCGACGCGGTCGGACGCGACGCCCGCCGCCACGAGGGCCTCACGGGCGATCGCGGTCGGCACCCAGACCTCGTCGAGCGCGTCGCAGCGGGCGACCCAGTCGGCGGGGATGCGGTCGACCTCCGAGGTGGTCCGCCCCACGCGCACCCGGCCCGCGACGTAGGGGTCGAAGAGGCGGCCGATGGTGTGCTGCACCGACGCGTCCACGTCGGGCAGCTCCGTGCCCGTGAGAGCGATCAGGGCCCGCCTGCCCTCGGCATCGACGCCGTCGCGGCTGTTCCAGAGGTTGGGCTCGAGGCGCACGCGCGCGCCCTCCTCGACCAGGCCCCGCAGGAGGGCCCGGCCGCCCGCGGCGTAGCCCGAGGGATCCGTGACCGGCCCCCGCCAGACCAGGTTCACCGCGCCACCCGGCTCCCCGGCCGGTCGAGCAGGGCGTGGGCGCGGGCGTCGAAGGCCGCCGCGGCGGCGGCGATCGAGAAGCGCTCCTCCACCAGGGCGCGTCCGGCGAGGCCGCGGGCGGCCGCTCCGGCGGGATCGTCCACCACAGCGCGCATCCGGGCGCGCAGTGAGGCGACGCTCGGCTCGGCCAGCAGCAGGCCCCGGTAGAGCGTGTTGTCCACCAGGAGCGCGTCGGAGGCCTCGACCATCCCGTCCAGCGCGACCGGGAACGCCGTGGACTCGTCCATCAGGTCCTCGTACCCGCCCCAGTCGGTGGCGATCACCGGCACGCCGCAGGCGGCGGCCTCGAGCACCGGCATGCCGGCGCCCTCGCCGCGCGAGGGAAGCACGAGTGCGTCGGCCGAGCGGTAGAGGTCGGGCATCTCCTTGAAGGCGACCGGCTCGAGCACGAGCTGCAGATCGGCGATGCGCTCCGGGTCGTGCCCGAGGGCGCGCAGGTGGCCGACGGCCTGGTCGACGACGCTGCCCTCGCCGGCGGCGCCGTGGCCGCGGTAGGTGACCACCGTGAGGCGCACCCGCTCGTCGTGGGCGAACTCCTCGGCCCACGCCTGCAGCAGCACGTCCCAGCCCTTGCGCCAGGTCCATTCGAAGATCGAGAGGAAGCTGACCGGCGCCTCGGGGTCGCGCTCGCGCGGCTCGGGGCGCAGGCGGCGGGTGTCCACCGGATACGGCACCACGTGGATCCGTTCGGGATCGACGCCGGCGTCGGCGAACGTGCGCAGGTTGAACGAGCTCGGCACCCACACCTCGCGCACCGAGTTGCACGCCTCGACCCAGCTGGCGGGCAGCCCCTGGGTCTCGAAGCAGGTCGCGCCGATCACGGGGAGCCCGAGGCCGATGCCGGTCCGCTCCCACACACGGGTGCCGTTGGGCAGCACCGGCGGGGCGTGGGAGACGACGATCCCCGGCACGAAGTCCTGGGCGGGCACGTGGAGGTCGGGGGGCTCGAGACCCTCCTCGGCCTGGTCGCCCATGTAGGCGAGCAGGGGGACCCCCGCGACCTCGGCGGCCTGGAGCAGCCCGCGGCCGGCGCCGGCGTAGCCGCTGCGACCCACGAGGGGTCCGTACCAGCCGAGGCCCTCGCGCACGGTGGCGGGGCCGAGGACGGCACGGCGGGCGGACTCGGGG
>JAEMRL010000296.1 GCA_016463385.1 Thermoleophilia bacterium | reverse complement strand
GGACACCGCCGGCTCGCAGTTCTTCATCGTCACCGGCGACGCCTCGGCCCTGCCGAACGCCTATGCGAAGTTCGGGCGCGTCGTCGAGGGCCTCGACGTGGCGCGGACGATCGAGGGCTTCGCCGATCCGACCGCCGATCCGGGCGACCCCGCGGCGCAGACGCCGACCGCCCCGATCTACATCGACTCGGTGACGATCACCGGACCCTGAGGGCCCGGGCTACTCGGACCAGTCGCCCTCGGCGACCGGGGGGCCGTGGCGGTTGAGGAGCTCGGCCGGCAGGAAGTACCGGCGCGCGTCGCCCTCCACGCCCCGCTCGTACTCGGTGGCGACGTCCTCGGGGACATCGACCGCGAACACCACCCAGGCGTCGCCGGCCTCCTCGGTGACCGGCGGCCGGTCGGTGAGCCAGACCCCTGCCGAGCTGCCCGGGCTCGGCCGGTCGCGGAAGCCGCTGCTCTGGATGGCCATCGCCTCGTCGTAGTCGGAGGCGTGGAAGAGGCGGACCCGCCGGGCGCCGCCGGTCATCCGGTGGTGCCGCGTGTCGGCGTCGGGTGTCGTGCGCTCGTGCTCGAGGTCGACCACGACGTGGGTGATCGGCAGGTCGTAGCGCTCGCGGGCCCGCCGCACGACGTTGCGCTCGAGCCACGACGAGCGGTGGTGCGGGTGGGTCGAGATCACCACCTCGTCGGGCTCGAAGATCCGCAGCGCGTCGTCGAGCGCCTGCAGCGGGTCGGCGTCGCCCAGGTGGCCGCGGGCGCTCAGCCCGGCGTCGGAGAACGCCGCGATCGACGAGTCGAGCCGCGCGCCGGCCTCGGCCTGCCGCCTCTCCAGGTCGGAGGTCAGCCAGTGCTCGAGCCGTGTGCGCGCCAGGGCCGGGGCCACGACCAGCACCTCGCCCTTCTCGCCCGCCCGGTACCGCACCTCGTCCACCACTCCCTGCGCCGCACACGTCTCGTTCGCGACGACGAGGATGCGACGGGGTCTCGCCCAGTTGCCTGGTAACGAGGACATGTGGCGAATGTAACGAATAGCGGGCCCCGGCGCCAGACCCCTCGCGCACCACCTCGACGGACGGTGGCCGCGACGCCGGGCGCACCGCTAGCATGACCCAATGGCGCGGACGCACTCCATCGACGACTACCTCGAGGCGATCTACTTCCTCGCGACCCCGGTGGGCGAGTACGGGCCGGTCGTGAAGGAAGCGCCGGTGCCGGCGGCGCGGGTGGCCGAGATGCTGAGCGTCACGCCGCCGACCGCCAGCGAGATGCTCAAGCGCCTGGAGTCGGAGGGGCTGATCGAGCGCGGCCCGCGCAAGGGCCCGCTCCTCACCAAGCGCGGCCGCGCCGAGGCCGAGAGGGTGGTGCGCCACCACCGGGTGATCGAGCGCTTCCTGACCGACTTCATGGGCTACACGCCCGCCGAGTCGCACGTGCACGCCGACGAGCTCGGCGACGCCTTCTCCGACGAGATGGTCGAGCGCCTGGCGGTGCAACTGGGCAACCCCGAGCGCTGCCCGCACGGCTGGCCGGTCGACACCTCGCACGAGCAGGAGGAGAACCGCGACCTCCGGGCCCTCGCGCAGATCGCCTCGGGCCCGGCCCGGATCGTGCGCCTGGCCGAGCACGACGGCGATCTCCTGCACTGGTTCTATGAGCAGGGCCTCGTGCCCGGCACCGAGGTCGAGGTGCTGCGGGTCGATCCCGCCGCCGGCCAGCTGACCGTGCTGGTGGACGGCGAGGAGCGGGTCATCGGGGAGCGGGCCGCCGCCGGCCTGTACGTGCTCCCCGGATAAAGTCCTCCGCCGCTCCCTTTAGAGCGGACGGCGCGATAAGGTCCACCGAATGCGCGGACTTCGCACACCACACGTCGCGAACCGGGGAGGGCCGTCCCACGGCCTCTGAGAGCGTCCTCGTCGCGGGGCTGACGAAGTCCTTCGGAACCGCCCCCGTTCTGCGAGGGGTCGATCTGAGCGTCCCCGCCGGATCGCTCGTCGCCCTGCTCGGACCGAGCGGCTGCGGCAAGACCACCCTGCTGCGCGCGGTGGCCGGGCTCGAGCACCCCGACGCGGGCGAGGTCCGGGTGGCCGACCGCGTGCTCTCGGGCCCCGGCGACTTCGTGTCGCCCGAGCGGCGGCACATCGGGATGGTCTTCCAGGATGCGGCGCTCTTCCCCCACCTGACCGTCGCGCGCAACGTCGCCTACGGGCTGCCCCGGCGCGATCCCGACCGGCGCCGCCGTGTCTCGGAGGCCCTCGAGCTGGTCGGCCTGTCGGGCTTCGAGGACCGCGCCACCTCGACGCTGTCGGGGGGTCAGGCCCAGCGCGTGGCGATCGCCCGCGCGCTCGCCCCGCGCCCGTCGGTGATGCTCCTCGACGAGCCCTTCTCGAGCCTCGACGCCCCGCTGCGCGCGGAGCTGCGCCTCGAGGTGCGTCGCATGCTCACCGCGATCGACGCGACCGCCATCTTCGTCACGCACGACCAGGAGGAGGCCTTCATGGTCGGCGACGAGGTCGCCGTCATGAGCGACGGCCTGGTGGTGCAGCAGGGCCCGCCGACCAGCCTCTACGAGCTCCCGGCCACGCGTGAGATCGCCGAGTTCATCGGCGACGCCAACTTCATCCCGGGGCACGCCGACGGGGACGTCGCCCACACGCCGATCGGGCCGATCCCGGTGCTCGGCGCGCCCCTCGGCCCGGTGGAGGTGATGGTCCGCCCCGAGCGCGTCCTCGCCGTTCCGGGCGACGGCGCCACGGTCACGGGGGTCGAGTACTACGGCCACGACGCCGTCTACCTCGTGGACATCGACGAGGGCCCGGTCGTGCGGTCACGGGTCATCGGCGCGCCGCGCCTCGGCCCCGGCGATCGCGTCGATCTCGAGTTCACGGGCGACCCGACGGTCGCCTACGCGGCAGCGGCGTCGCCGGCCCCCGTGGCCGCCTGAGCACCGGGGGCACCGGGCTCCTCGTCCTGGGCGGCGGCCCCGCCGGGGTCGGCGCCGCCTACCGCGCCGCACGCGCCGGCCACGAGGTCACGCTGGTCGAGCGCTCGGGCCGCCTGGGCGGCGCGGCCGCCAGCCACACCGTCGCCGGGATCCGCGTCGACCTCGGCAGCCATCGCCTCCACCCCTCGATCGACCCGTCCATCCTCGCCGAGCTGGAGGCGCTGCTCGGCGGCGACCTGCAGCGCCGCCCGCGCAATGGCCGCATCCGCCTCGGGGGGCGCTGGATCGCCTTCCCCCTGCGCCCGGGCGACCTGCTGCGCCGCTGCCCGCCCGGCATGGCGCTCGCTATCGCCCGCGACACCGCGCTCGCCCCGCTGCGCCGCCCGCGCGCCGACACCTTCTCCGAGGTGCTCCGCGCGGCCCTCGGGCCGGCCATCTGCGACCGCTTCTACCTGCCCTACGCGCAGAAGATCTGGGGCCTCGATCCGTCCCTGCTCTCCGGCGAGCAGGCCCGCCGGCGCGTGGGCGCGTCGTCGCCGGGACGCCTTCTGCGGCGGGTGCTGGCGCGGGGCGACGCCGGCAAGCGGACCTTCCTCTACCCGCGGGGCGGATACGGTCGGATCTGCGAGGCCCTCGGCGACGCGGCCCGCGCGGCCGGGGCGACCCTCCTCCTGGACGCCGAGGCGACGCGGGTGGAACTCGCCCCCGGGGGCGCCGCGGTGGAGCTCGCCGACGGGCGGCGGATCGAGGGG
>JAEMRL010000295.1 GCA_016463385.1 Thermoleophilia bacterium | reverse complement strand
GTCGTGCTCATGGCCGTTTCCCTCCGTCGTCGTCGCGTCGTGATCGACGCCCTGACAACGGTCTACGCGGGTGCGATGAGCGCACCCGGGGCGGCTGCTGTGAGGTGCCTGGGACGCCTAGAAGGCCACCGACTCCACGGGGGCGAACCGGTCGGTCACGTCACCGGCGAGCGCGATGTCGTCGGGGTCGAGCATCAGCACCGGCGAACCCGGGCTCAGCTCGAACCCGTCGAGGCCCGCCCAGAGCACGTTCGGGCTGGTCGTGAGCTCGAAGAAGTACCGCCGGGCGGAGTTGTTGCAGACCGTGCGGTACTCGGTGTTGTAGATGCCGAACTCGCCGTAGGGAGCCCCGAAGGGGACCGAGACGTTGCGCATCACCGACAGCAGCCCGGCGACCGCGCCGCGTTCCTCGGAGGGGTCCGGCAGCAGGGCCAGGTAGTAGGCCGCCCGCTGGAAGCGGTCGCGGGCGTTCACGTTCCCCGGCAGGGGCATCTCGCGGCTCGGGTGCGAGAAGTCCTGCGCGGCGAGCAGCGCGAGCTGCTCGTCATAGACGGGATCGTTGGTCATCACGCGGTGCTGCGGGCCGTGGTGCACGACGGCCGCGCCGTCGATGTACTCGATGATCGCCGAGTCGCCGTCGGCGTCCTCGAGCACGAGGTGCACGTTGGCCTCGTGGCCGCGGGCCCCGACCATCACCACCTGGATCCGCTCCAGCGCCTCGAGCGCCTCGGGCACGGTCGCCGCCATGTCGAGCGCGTACTGGGCCCACAGGCCCGCGTGCACCTGTGGCCGGCCGTCCGGGAGCCCGAAGTCGGTCGCCTGGAGGTACAGCAGGTGCGCGGCGAGCCCGGCGTCGTTGATGCCGTCGGCTGTGCCGATGCCGTAGATGGTCGTCACGAGGCTGGCGTGGCGCGAGGTCCAGACGCAGCCGTCGGCGGAGATCCGCTCGCCCCCGACCAGGCCGCCGTCACGGGTGCGTCCGGCGGGGAACACCACGAGGCGCGGCTCGGTGCTGGTGGGCCAGTCCATCGTGCGTCCCGTCATGACGCCCAGGCCGTTGGAGTTCCAGAGAACGCGGGTGCACACGACGACGGACCTCCTCGAGGGGGCCCGACTCTCGCACAGCTCGCCCGCCCCCGGCGCCCATGAGGGAGAATCCCCCCGGCGACATCCAGAGGGGGCGCGCGTGGCGGGAGAAGCGATCGTGAACGTGCCCATCTGGGTCGACCTCGCGGCCGTGACCCTCGGCGCGATCTCCGGCGGGATCGTGGCGATACGGTGCCGGTTCGACATCAGCGGCGTGCTCGCCCTGGCGATCGTGACCGGGCTCGGGGGCGGTCTCCTGCGCGATGTCCTGCTGCAGCGCGGCACGCCGGTCGCCCTCGCCTCGCCCTGGCTGCTGCCGGCGGCGATCGCGACCGGCGCTCTGATCTTCCTGTTCTCCCAGAGTCTGGAGTCGCTGCACGGGCGCCTGAACGGCACGGTCGTCGTCGTCGACGCTCTCTTCCTCGGCGTCTATGCGACCGTGGGCACCGCGAAGGGCATCCAGGCCGGCCTGCCCGCCGCGTCCTGCATCCTGCTCGGGGTGGTCACGGGCATCGGCGGCGGCCTGCTGCGGGACGTCCTCGTCAACGAGACCCCCGAGGCGCTCCGGCCGGGGGCGCTCGCGACGCTGGCCGCGATCATCGGCTGCACGCTGCAGCTCGTCCTCGTGCGCGGGTTCGATCTCTCCAGCGGGGTCGGCGCCGGTTCGATCGCGCTCATCGCCGGGCTGCGCGTGGTGTCGGTCTGGAAGGGCTGGGAGTCGCCTCTCGCAACCGATCTACTGGCGCACGCGCGTACCAGGAGCCGTCCGTTCGGCCGCCGCCCACCCTCGCCCCCGCCGCCAGACGAGGTCGAGACGGGGCGGGAGCGCGAGGAGGACCCGGCCTGAGGGCGCCGCCGCGCTCGGAAAGACGCACGGGATCCCGCTCGTGAAGAGGGATCCCGTGGGAGTGGGGGGAGGAGGGTTCGAACCTCCGTAGGCGTAGCCGGCGGTTTTACAGACCGCTCCCTTTGACCGCTCGGGCATCCCCCCGGACGACGAGCCCGGGAAGGGTAGCCGACGCCGGAACCCCCCTCAAGGAGTGCCGCGGGCCGGGACGCGCCCCTATCCCGCGGTGGGGAGGTCGCCCTCCGCGGGCTCGATGGGGGCGTCGGCCGGGTCGGATCCCGCCGGGGCGGGCTCGAAGCGGTAGCCGACGCCGTAGTGGGTCTGGACGTAGCTGCGGTCCGGGCGGGCGGCGGCCAGCTTCTGGCGCACCTTGCGCACGAAGACGTCGACCGAGCGGTCGCCGCGCATCATCTCGTAGCCCCAGACCTCGCGGTAGACGCGCTCGCGCGGGATCGGCTTGCCCTCGGCGCGGGCGAGCGCGTAGAGCACCTCGAACTCGCGCGGGGTGAACCCCACCGGGACGCCGGCGACGAAGGCCTGCACCTGGTCGGGGTCGATCAGCAGCCCGTCGGCCTCGATCCGGGTCGATCCGTCGGGGGTCCGGTGCGACGCCACCCGGCGCAGGTGGGCGTTCACCCGCGCCAGCAGCTCCTTCATGGAGAAGGGCTTGGTGACGTAGTCGTCGGCGCCCATCTCCAGGCCGTGGACGCGGTCGAACTCGCTGGTCCGTGCGCTACAGACGATCACGGGCACGCGCGGGTCCTCCTTGCGGAGCTCCTCGGTGACCCGCCAGCCGTCCATGCCGGGCAGCATCAGGTCGAGGATCACGAGGTCCGGGCGCTGCGCGCGGAAGAGGCGCAGGCCCTGGGCGCCGTCCTGCGCCCGGAGCGTGCGGAAGCCGCCGCGCTCGAGCGCGTAGCCGATCGAGTCGGAGATCGCCTCGTCGTCTTCGACGATGAGGATCGTCTGCGGTGCCGCCACGACGCGAGTCTATCGCCGCCCTCCACCCGTCCGTGCGACCATACGGGGCGACGGCGGTATCCTCGCCGGGTGACGTCGGCCGCATGTGTCCCGAGTCGCCCGTGACCGGCGCGCTCCTCGGAGAGCGGTACCGGCTCGACGAGCTGATCGGGCGCGGCGGCATGGCCGCCGTGTGGAGCGCCACCGACACGGTGCTCGGCCGCCCCGTGGCCGTGAAGCGCCTCCACGCCGGGCTGCTCGCCGACGCCGAGCACGCCGAGCGCTTCCGCCGCGAGGCGATGCTCGTGGCGCGCCTGTCGCACCCCAACCTGGTGCACCTGCTCGACCGCGGCGACGACCCCGAGGGGCCGTACCTGGTGATGGAGCTGGTGGAGGGGGAGAACCTCAAGACGCGGGTGCGGCGCGAGGGCGCCCTCGATCCCGACGACGCCGCGCGGATCTGCGCGCAGGTCGGCCGTGCCCTCGCCTACGCGCACGCCCAGGGCGTCGTGCACCGCGACATCAAGGCGCAGAACGTGCTGATCACGCCGGACGGCGGCGTGAAGCTCGCCGACTTCGGCATCGCCCGGCTGATGGAGCCCGACGGCCAGCACGGGCTCACCCGCACCGACATGCTGATGGGAAGCGCCGACTACCTGTCGCCCGAGCAGGCCGACGGGCGGCCGGTGGACGCGCGCACCGACGTCTACTCGCTGGGCATCCTGCTCTACGAGTGCCTGACCGGCGCGCTGCCGTTCCGGGGCGAGGGCTTCGTCGCGGTGGCGATGAAGCACTGCTCGGAGCCGCTG
>JAEMRL010000294.1 GCA_016463385.1 Thermoleophilia bacterium | reverse complement strand
CCTCGACCGGTGGCGTAGCCTCGGCTGGGCCGGTGCCAACGTCGCGGGCGTCGCCGGCTGGCTCGCGTCCCAGGAGGACGCCGCCGCGCGACAATAAACCCCCGGTGGGTTATTGTCGGAGGAACATGAAACCCGTCCGCACCGAGATCGTGGTCATCGGCGTCCGCGAGCGCCGCACCCACGCGTTGCTGCTCCGGCTGCCCGGCAGCGTGTGGGCGCTGCCGGGCGTCGATGTCCCGGCCGGGACGACGCTCGAGGCGGCCGCCCTCAGCGCGCTCGAGGAGCAGACGGGCATCCGCGGGCCCCACCTGGAGCAGCTGTACACCTTCGACCGCGACGGCGGGGCGGGGGTGTGCGTCGCCCACCTCTGCCTGGTCGCGCTGGAGCGGCAGGCGCTCGCGCCGGGGCCGGGCGTGGTGGAGGTGCGCTGGTTCCCGATGGACGACCACCCGCCGCTCGCCGGCGACGCCGCCGCCGTGCTGGAGTACGGGCGCTCGCGGGTGCGCGCGAAGGCGGCCTACGCGCCGATCGCCCTCCAGCTGCTGCCCGAGAGCTTCACGCTCGGCGAGCTCCAGGTCGTCTACGAGGCCGTGCTCGATCACGACCTCGACACGCGCAACTTCCGCCGCGACGTGCTGCAGGCGGGCATCGTCGAGGCCACCGGCGCGTCCCGGGCCGACGGTCCCGGCCGTCCGGCCGGGCTGTACCGCTCGGGCGGGGGCGACTTCCAGGTGCTCGCGCGCGAGCGGCGGATCGCCCGGGCCATCGCCCGCGCACCCGGCTCCGACGCTCTCCGCCGGTGACGTTCCGCCCGCTGTGACGGGCGTCGAGACCTGGTGAGTCGGTCCGGGGCCCGTGGTAGCCTTGCCTCGTTCGCAGACGGCTGGAAAGGACGCAATGGCGCACAGCAGCGCAGGTCATCAGGATCTCCCGGCCACCTGGCCGTTCCGGGCCGCCGGCACGATCCTCGTCGTGGCGATGGTGTGGTTCTGCGCGGGCTTCGCGATCAAGGACACCGGCGACGAGCTGGCCAACCACCTTCCGGTGTTCTGGCTCATGATCCTCGCCTCGGTCGTCCTCGTCGCCGGCGGCGCGGCCTTCAACATCGCTCGGGAGAGGCGCCGCAAGCGGACCGCGTGATCTCCGGGCCGGCCGTGGGAGAGTCCGCCCGGCTGGCACGGCTGGTCGCCTGGCTCGGCGACCGGGAGTGGAGCGACGATCTCGCGACGCTCGGCGGGGGAGCCCCCGGCCGCGACGGCGGTGCCCCGACCTTCGGTGAGGTGGCCCTGGCCGGCACCGCCCTGGTCTCCGTCCTCGGAGGCGAGGGTCGCTGGGACGAGGCGGCCGTGCAGGCGCGCCACCTGAGGCGCTTCTTCGCCGAGGTGGGCATGGAGCTCGGCCCGATCGCGGCCCAGACGTTCGACGGGATCCTCGCGGCGGCGCTGGCGCGGGATCCCGACGAGATGGGCGACTTCGTCGACCTGGTCGGGGAGATGTTCACGTGAGCGAGGCTCCCCCCGCCAACCGACACGGGCGACTGCTGGTGGCGGCCCCCGCTCTCGACGACCCGAACTTCCGGCGCACGGTGGTGCTCATGCTGGAGCATTCGGCCGACGGGGCGCTCGGCCTCGTGCTGAACCGGCCGACGCCCCTTGTGTCGCGCGAGGCGCTGCCCGCGGGCCTCGCCGACCTGATGCCCGAGGAGGAGCGCGTCTTCCAGGGCGGGCCCGTGCAGCCCGAGGCGGTCATCCTGCTCGCCGACTTCGAGGACGCCTCGCGGGCGGCCACGATCGCCTTCGGCAGCGTGGGCATCGTCGACCCCGACGCCGAGTCGGCCCGCCACGGCGGAGTGCGCGCGATCCGGGCCTTCGGCGGCTACGCCGGCTGGGGCGCGGGGCAGCTCGAGCGTGAGCTCGAGGACGAGGCGTGGGTCGACGCGGCCGCCGACGCCGACGACGTCTTCACGCACGACCACCGCGGCCTCTGGAGCCGCGTGCTGGAGCGCAAGGGCGGATCGTGGCGCCTGATCGCCCGCATGCCCGAGGACCCCTCGGTCAACTGAGCGGCGCCGCCGGCGCCCCGGGGGCGCCGGCGATGGCGACGTGGTCTAGCCGAGCCGCCCGGAGTCGGGGAGGGCGCCCAGCTTCTGCAGCGACTGGCTCTCGACCTGGCGGATGCGCTCGCGGGTGACGTTGAACATCCGCCCGAGCTCGTCGAGCGTGCGGGGCTTCTCACCGCGCAGGCCGTAGCGGAGCTCCAGCACGCGGCGCTCGCGGTAGCTCAGCTGGTCGAGGAGGTCGCGCAGCGCCTGCTCGCGGAGGCTCGTCTCGGCCGAGACCTCCGGCGCGATGCTGTTCTCGTCGGCCAGGAAGCGGCCGAGCTCCGACTCCTCCTCCTCGCCGACCGGCTTCTCGAGGGAGACCGTCGGCTGGGCGCTGCGGAGGATCTCCTCCACCTCGTCCGGCGGAAGTCCGGCGGCCTCGCCGATCTCCTCGACGGTCGGCTCGCGGCCGAGCTGGCCGATCAGGACGCGCTCGGCGCGGCTGATCTGGTTGAGCTTCTCGACGACGTGCACCGGGATGCGGATCGTGCGGCCCTTGTCGGCCAGTGCGCGGGTGACCGCCTGGCGGATCCACCAGGTCGCGTAGGTCGAGAACTTGAAGCCGCGGCGCCAGTCGAACTTCTCGACGGCGCGCACCAGGCCGAGCGTGCCCTCCTGGATCAGGTCGAGGAACGGCAGCCCGCGACCGCGGTAGCCCTTGGCGATCGAGACGACCAGCCGCAGGTTGGCCTCGACCATCTGCTGCTTGGCCGCCTGGTCGCCCAGCTCGATGCGCTTGGCGAGGCGGACCTCGTCGGCGGCGGTCAGCAGCGGGACGCGCCCGATGTCCTTCAGGAAGAGCTGGAGGGCGTCGGTCGTGGCCTCGACGGTGGTCGTCGCGGCGCGGCGCGGCCGCTCGTTCTCCTCGGCGAGCGTGGCGGCCCGGGCGATGGCCTCGGACTGCTCCAGGAGCTCGACGCCGGCCTCCTCGAGGTGCTGGTAGATCGCCTCGACGGCGTCCGCGTCCAGCCCGAGGCCGTCGATGACCTCCGCGACCTCCTCCATGCCCAGGAAGCCCATCTCACCGCCGCGGACCAGGAGCTCCCGGAGCTCGCCGTCGCGCGTCAACGCGGTCACCTGCTGCGTCGTCATCCGCCTCCCGTCCCCCGTCGTGTCGTCGAACGAATCCGCCACTGACCGTGAACCGTCGAGAGGGCGTCGAGCGCGGGGCCGACGTCTCGGCGTGTCAGAGTGCCGGTCACGGAGTCGAGCGCCGCGGAGACCCGCCGACGGGACGACCGGCGCATGCACCGCGAGTCGCCCAGCGCCTCGACCGTCACCGGCCAGCCCGAGACTATGTTCTGGCGCGCACGTGGCGTCAAGTGCCAGATGCCCCTGGCGAACAGCCCCTCATCGGTACCCGCAGACCGGCCACGGCGCGGGTCCCCGCTGGGCGTAGAGAAGGGCGGCGATCCGGTCCTGCTCGGCCTCCGGGGCCGCCGCGGGGTCGCCCGTGCCGCCGAGCGACTGCCAGGTGCCGAGGTCGAACTGGTACTTGCCCCGGTACTGGCCGCTGGCCGACACGGCGCGCGGGTTGCCGCCCGACTCGCATTGGGCGATCCGCGCGAGCGCGGCCGAGACGCCCCCCGAGGCCGGCGCGGCCGCGGGGGCGGCCGGGGCGGGAT
>JAEMRL010000293.1 GCA_016463385.1 Thermoleophilia bacterium | reverse complement strand
AGGGCGTTGTTGATCTTGTGCGCGCCGGTGTGGCAGAGGTCCTCGCGCTTGAGGTACACGCGGCCGATGCCGTAGGCGGCCTCGAGGCCCTTCGCGCGGTACAGCGGGGTGGGCCGGCCGACGTAGCGGTCGAGGAGGCCGTCGAGCTCGGCGCGGAAGGCCGGGTCCTCGCGATGGCGCAGGTAGGCCTCGGTCAGCTCGTCGAGCGCCCCGATCACCGTCTCGGGCACGTAGCGCCCGCCGAACTCGCCGTAGCGGGAGGCCAGCTCGCCGTCGTGGGTGCGGACCTCGCTCATGCGTGCGCCCGCGCGGCCCCGGCGACCGCGGCGGCGAACGCGGCGACCCGCTCGGGATCCTTGCGGCCCGGCGAGGCCTCGACGCCGCTCGACACATCGACCAGTACGGGGCGGAGGCGCCCGAGCGCGTCGCCGACGTTGTCGGGGCGCAGCCCGCCGGCCAGCGCGAACGGCCGCCCGAGCGCGTCGTCCTCGAGCAGCGACCAGTCGAACGCCGTCCCGGTTCCGCCGTGCATGCCGGCGACGGCCGCGTCCAGCAGGACCAGGTCGGCGGCGCTCGCCCGGGCGCGCTCCAGCCCGGCGGGCCCCTCCATCGCGATGCCCTGGATCACCGGCAGTCCGCTCATGCGTCGCGCCTCCTCGGGGTCGGCGTCTCCGTGGACCTGGATGTGGCTGAGCCCCACCAGGGCGGCCGTGTCGGCCATCTCCCGGGCGGAGGCGCCGACGAACACGCCGACCCGGGCGACGGATGCTGGCACGGCGGCGACCACGCGCGCCGCCTGTGCGGCGTCGACCCGCCGCGGGCTGTTCGCCGCGAACACCACGCCGATGCCCCAGACTCCCGCCGCCACGCAGGCGGGGACGTCCTCGGGGGTCGTGAGGCCGCAGACCTTGACGGCCACGGCGCCGGAGCGGCCCTCAGGCCACATCGACCGCGACCTCCGGCGCCGGGCCGTCCCAGCGCGGGAGGAAGACGCGCACGGTGGTGCCCTCACCGGGGGCGCTCGTGATGTCGAACGAGCCACCCAGGATCTGGGCGCGGTCGCGCATCCCGTAGAGGCCGAAGCGCGCCAGGGGCATGCCCGGGCGGCGGCGCTGCACGGCGACCGGATCGAAGCCGGCGCCGTCGTCGGTCACCTCGAGCGTCACGCCGGTGGCGTCCTCGCGGGCCCGGATCGTCACGTGCGTCGCCTGACCGTGGCGCTGGGCGTTGGTGAGGGTCTCCTGGAGGATCCGGTAGAGGGTGATCCGCTGCGTGATCGAGACGCCGTTGACCGCGAACTCGCCGTCCCATTCGGTCGAGGTCGCGCAGTCGGCGCGGACCTCGAAGGCGGTGACCGCGTCCTGGAGGATGTCGTTGAGGCGCCGGTCCTCGAACTGGGCCGGCCGCAGGTGGCCGATCAGCTCGCGCATCTCGTGCAGGGCGCCCCCGACGGTCTCGTAGATCCGCGCCAGCGCCGGTCGCAGCGTGTCGGGCGCCGGCAGGGCGCCGTCCTCGGCGTCGGCGATGTCGGCCTCGAGCAGCTGCACCTCGAGGAGCGCCACCGACAGCTGCTGGGTGGGGCCGTCGTGGATATCGAGGCCCATCCGGCCGAGCATGCGCTCGTCGGTGGCCAGGATCTGCGCCATCGCGCGCTCGAGGTTGTCGCGCATGCGCACCGCGTCGAGCACCCGGCCGATGCGCAGGGCACCGGCCGCGACCGCGTGCGCCCGGACCTCGTCGTCGAACGCGGGCGCCTCGCCCGCGACGATCACGAGCCCGCGCGAGAGCGGGGCGACGGGGATCGCGCGGCCGCGCGGCGCTCCCGCGGCGGCCACCGCCGCCGCCAGCGCCGTGTCGTCACCCGCGCCGATCTCCGAGGGACCGTCGTCGTCGCCACGGGCGGCGAGCGCCGCCACGAGGGCGTCGCGCGCGTCGCCGGGGAGTCCGACGGCGGCCACCAGGCGCCCCTCCGCCTCGCGCGGATCGTGGATCCAGACGGCGACGAGGACGGCGCGCGCGGCGGCCCGGACGGCCTCCGCGAGCTCCTCGACGGCGGCGTCCCCACGCGACGGATCGGCGTCGCAGCAGGTGACGGCGACCAGCGCCGCGACCGCGTCGGATGCTGTGGAATCGGCGGCTGCGGGCATTGCGTCTATCGTACCGATCCCCCGATTGGGGCTCGCGATGCGAAAAAAGATCGCCTATACCTCCTGTTGCTCCGAACTACCAAGGCGTCTAGGCGACCCAGGACATTTCGGAGCGTAGGGTTTTCCGCATGGAGCCGTTGTGCTCCGGTGTCCACTGGTAACGAGGGAGGGTCCGGCCCGTTGGTTCGTGTGCTCCTTGCCGACGACAACGAGCGTTTCCGCGGAGTGCTCCGGCGCCTGCTGGAGCGCGATCCCGACATCGTCGTCGTCGCAGAGGCCGGGGATGGCGCCGAAGCGCTCGACCTCGCGGAGTCCTACCACCCGGACGTCGTCCTGATGGACGTGTCGATGCCGGGTCTGGACGGGCTCGAGGCGACCTACGCCCTCAAGGCCCAGCACCCGGACGTCACGGTGCTCATGCTCTCGGTGGGCGACAAGGAGCAGGAGATCGCCGCCGGCCTCGCCGGAGGGGCGACCGAGTACCTGGTCAAGGGCGGACCGGCGCGCGAGATCGTGGACGCGATCAAGCGATACGGCCCGGTTCCCGGCACCGCCTGACCCACCCGTGGGGCGGCGCGCGAGCGCCATTGGGTTGCGGACGCGGTTGGTACGGGGCAGGAGACCGGTTAGTGTGCCGCGAACTGCTCAAGGAAGGCATCGGCGACGCCGATGCTGCTCCTGTGGCGACCACACACGTGCCCAACCCCCCCTCCCCGACCAAGACACCCCTCCGCGTCGCGATCGCGGACGACCACCGGCTGATGCTGGACGGCATCAAGCGGGCGCTCGAGACCGCGCCCGACATCAAGGTCGTGGGCGAGGCGATGAGCGGTGAGGAGATGCTGACCCTGGTCCCCCGGGTGCGCCCGGACGTGGTGATCCTGGATCTGCGGATGCCCAAGGGCGACGGCCTCACGACGCTGGCGGCCCTCCGCAAGGACTACCCGGACCTGAAGATCATCATCCTGTCGATGTTCGAGGACTCCGAGCACATCGACCAGGCGCTCCACCAGGGCGCCTCGGGCTACGTGGTCAAGTCGATCAACCCGCTCGACCTCCCCTCGACGATCCGTCAGGTGGTCGAGGGCACGGTCTACCACCCGCGCGGCCGCGGTGGCGAGGGCGGCTCCGCCCCCACCGGATCGGGCGGCGGCCACCCCGGCGGCCTCACCGACCGCGAGCTCTCCATCCTGCGCCTGGTCGCCGAGGGTCTCTCGAACCTCGACATCGCCAGCAAGCTCTACGTCACCGAGCAGACGGTGAAGTTCCACCTCTCGAACATCTACCGCAAGCTCGGGGTGGGCAACCGCACCGAGGCGACGCGCTTCGCCTACCGCAACGGGATGATCGAGTAGCAGCCGCTCCGCGCCGGGCCCGCAGGCCCGACGCGTCGCAGTGAGCTCGGCTCAGGCGCCCGGGGTGAGGGCGACCTTGATCGACCCCTCCGCGCGGGTGTCCATGATCTCGAAGCCGCGGGCGGCCTCCGAGAGCGGCAGGTCGTGCGTCAGCACGACCGCCGGGTTGATCCGCCCCGCGGCAAGGGCGTCCATCAGCTCGGGGATGTAGGCCCGCGAGGGGCAGAC
>JAEMRL010000292.1:2497-3738 GCA_016463385.1 Thermoleophilia bacterium | reverse complement strand
GGCACGTCCTCTGGGACTGAGCGACTGGTTCCCCATAGGAATCGGCCGCTCGGGCGAAACGCTTGATGGGGGCCCGGTGCCGATTCGGATGCATCAGCCACGCGACACGGCTCGGGCAGGCCCGCGACGCCGGCCGCGCCGCGCGGTCGGGCGACGATCCGGCCCTCAGCCCCGGATGGAGGAGGAGATCAGGACCCTGTCGCGGCCGGAGCGCTTCGCCGCGAGCAGAGCCTCGTCGGCCGCCCGCAGGACGTCGTGGAAGGTCTCCTCCGGGCCGGCCTCGGCCACGCCCGCGCTGCAGGTGAACTCCGGCACCTCAGCGGCCGAGAGGGCGGCGCGCAGCCGCTCACGGACCCGCTCGAGCACCTCCGCCGCCTCTCGGACCGAGCACCGCGGGAAGACGATCACGAACTCCTCGCCGCCGTGGCGGGCGACGACGTCCTCGGCGCGGACGGTCTCGGCCAGCGCACGCGAGAACACCCGCAGGGCGCGGTCACCGGTCTCGTGCCCGAAGGAGTCGTTGAGGGCCTTGAAATGGTCGAGGTCCGCCATCGCCACGACGAACGGGGTGCCGGTCCGGCGCAGGTCCCTCACCCGGTCCTCGAGGCTGCGGCGGTTGAGCAGCCCGGTGAGCGGGTCGGTCGAGGCCTGGAGCTGGCTCTGCGACATCGCCCGGATCACTCCGAGCCGGGAGCCCACCTGGCTGGCCGTCGTCTCGAGGAGGTCCCGCTGCTGCTCGGAGGGCGGCTGACCCTCGGGGCCGGTCGCGTGGAGTACCCCGATCGTGCGTCCGAGGATGGCGACCGGCGTGCACACCGCCGAGCAGGCGCCGGACGGGCGGTCCCGGAGCCGTGGGCACGCGCCGACGTCCTCGCTGGACGGGAACGTCGTGGTCTGTCCGCGCCGCACGGCGGCACATCCCCGTGGCGCGTCCACCGGGCATCCCGGGCCCGCGGGATCGGGGCCCGAGACGACGGCGCGATAGAGATGCGCCTGGCTCGAGTCGGCGAGCAGCAACTCGACGGGCATCCTCCTCGCGGAGCTCGCCAGGGCGCGGCCGGCGACCTCGAGCGCCTCGGCCTCGGTGTCCGCCATATCCAGAGCCTCCTGG
This sequence comes from Thermoleophilia bacterium, assembly GCA_016463385.1. Lineage (GTDB taxonomy): Bacteria > Actinomycetota > Thermoleophilia > Miltoncostaeales > Miltoncostaeaceae > Miltoncostaea. The sequence goes on along the minus strand of JAEMRL010000292.1, from coordinate 2,627 downwards.
AACCTGCGGCGGAACGACTCGGAGGCGCTCGCGCGCCGGAGCGGGCGCACGACCAGGAACCACAACCCGACGAGGGCGGCGCCCAGGACGGCGGCCGACACCGACACGAGGAAGGTACGCCGGGCTTCCA
>JAEMRL010000292.1:0-2487 GCA_016463385.1 Thermoleophilia bacterium | reverse complement strand
GACCTCCTCGTCGTGCAGCTCGCCGAGCCCCTCCCTCAGCGCGTCGAAGCTCTCCTGGGCGGGTCCCGAGAGCGTCGCCAGGGCCCGGCCCGCGTCGCCGTCGCGGCTCTGGACCATGGCGGGCGCCGTGAGCCGCAGGTAGCGATCCCACTGGGCCATGGCGACCCGTGCCCCGCGGATCTCGTCCGGCTCGTCGGCCGGCGTGATCCTCAGGCGATCGCGAAGGTGCTCCGTGACCTCGAATCGCAGGTCACCGATCTCGGCCTCGATGGCGTCCCTCTCCGCCGTCCGCGACACCAGGAGGTGGCTGAGCTGCAGGCGGCGGATCGCCTCGAGATCGGTCTCCGCGTGCGTGGTGTTGACGAGCTCGGGGATGTTGTTCTCGCTGATGCTGACGGCCCGGTCGCTCAGGTCGCGCATCAGGTGGAGCCCGAGGGCCGACAGTGCCGCCATCAGGGCGAGCAGGGCGCCGAATCCGGCGAGGAGGCGTGGGCGGAGGGTCGACGGCATCGGGGGGGCACGCGCGGTGCTCCTACCGTCATCGGCCGATCGCCGCGGGGATCAATCCGCCGGGGCCGCTCCCAGCGCCGCGCGCATCACCTCGGTCGGGGCCTCGTGACCGGTCCACTGCTCGAAGGCCGCCGCCCCCTGGTGCAGCAACATGCCGAGGCCGTCCACGGTACGGGCGCCACGGGAGCCGACGGCGGCGAGCCACGGCGTGCCGCCCGGGCGGTAGACGATGTCGGCCACCACCTGGTCGCGCCCGAGGCCCGCCAGCGGCAGCTCCGGCGGCGGCGCGTCGCCGTGCAGGCCGAGGCTGGTGGTGTTGACGACGAGGACCGACTGGGCGGCCACCGTCTCGAGCGCCTGCGGCACGAAGGGCACCGGGTCGCCCAGCTCCGCGGCGCGGGCGGGCGTGCGGTTGGCGATGCGCACGCGGGCGCCGCGCGAGCGGAGCGCGAAGACCACCGCCCGGGCCGCCCCTCCCGCGCCGATCACCAGCGCGTCGCGGCCTGCCAGGTCGATCGGCGCCTGCTCGTCGAGCGCGCGCAGGAAGCCGGCGGCGTCGGTGTTGTCGGCGCGGAAGCCCCCCGCGCCGTCGGGCACCAGCGTGTTGGCCGCGCCGATCGCGGCGACCGCCTCCGACACCGACGAGCAGCAGTCGATGACCGCCTGCTTGTGCGGGATGGTGACGTTGAGCCCCGCGCAGCCGGCGGCGGCGAGCCCGCGGACGGCCTCGGGGACCCGGGCCGGGTCGACGGGGAACGCGGCGTAGATCCAGTTGAGGCCGAGCGCGGCGAAGGCGGCGTTGTGCATCGCCGGCGAGAGCGAGTGCTCGACCGGCCACCCGATGATGCCCGCCACCCGGGTGCGGCCGTCGATCGTCACCCCTGGGCCGCGCGCGAGCGCTGCACGTCGATCTCGAACTGGTCGGCGTTCGTCGAGAAGTAGTGGCGCCCCGTGCCGTCGTTGCGGGCGACGTAGTAGAGGAAGTCGGTCTCCTTGGGGCGCGCGGCGGCGCTGAAGCTGTCGGCGCCGGGACTCGCGATCGGGCCCGGCGGCAGGCCGGTGAAGCGCCGGGTGTTGTACGGCGAGTCGACCGCGAGGTCGTCGACCGTCAGCTCGGTCTTCCACTCCCCGATCGCGTACTGCACCGTCGCGTCGATGCCGAGCATCATCCCTGCCTTCAGGCGGTTGTAGATCACCGACGCCACCAGCGGCCGCTCGGAGGGGACGACCACCTCGCGCTCGATCATCGAGGCGATTGTGAGGACGTCGAACCGGGTCAGGTTCCTCCGCCGCGCGTACGCGAGCGGGATGCCCGAGGTGTTGGCGGTGAAGGCGGCGAGCTGGAGGTCGACCAGCTCCTCCGCCGTCGTGGCGTCGGTGATCTCGTAGGTCGCCGGGAAGAGGAAGCCCTCGAGGGAGGTCGGGCGGCCGGTCTTCGCCAGGGCGCGACCGCGGGCACCCGGCGCCGTCAGGGCGAGGTACTCCGCGCCGGGGATCGACGTCTCGGCGTCGAGGATCGCCGCCACGTCCTCCCGCCGCAGGCCCTCGCGGATCAGGAGCTTCTGCGCGGGCGCGGTGGTGGTGGGGGCCACGGCCGCCTCCTCGTCGCCGCCCGAGCGGGTGGTGAGGGCGAGCGCGGCGGCGGCCACCATCACCACGATCACCACCAGCCAGGCGAGCGTGCGCCCGCTGCCGGCGCGCTCGCGGCGGTGGACCGTGTAGCCGGGCCGGCGCCGGCGGCTCACGGGCGCGCCGCCAGGTACGCCTCCAGCAGGACGCAGGCCGCCAGGCTGTCGATGTCGGCCCGCGATCCGCCCTCCCGGCCGCGCCGCGAGGCCTCGACCGTCGTGAGCCGCTCGTCCCAGAGATCGACCGGCACATCGACGCGGGCGCGCAGGCGCCCGGCGAAGCCCGCCGCCGCGCGCGCCTGGGGGCCGCGCTCGCCCGAGAGCGACCGCGGCTCGCCCACCACGATGC
>JAEMRL010000291.1:1750-3758 GCA_016463385.1 Thermoleophilia bacterium | reverse complement strand
CGGTCGCTCAGTCCGGCACCGGGGAGAGCCCGCGCGGCAGGCGGTCGCCGAGCCAGCGCAGCAGCTGCGTGCGCTGGCCGGGCTCGAGCCAGTGCTCGAGGGCGTGCGCGAGGCGGTCGATGGCGGGGCGGTCGCCCGCCATGGCCTGGTTGCGGCCGGTGCGCCATGCGATCCAGCCCACCAGCCGCTCGGCGTCCCCCTCGGAGACGTAGAGGCGGGCCAGGCGCAGCAGTTCGTCGACGGTGGGATCCGGCATCGGGGCCGACGAGGATAGACGAACATACGTTCGACCGGTACGTGAGGGTCGCGGGTGGCATACTCGCCCGCGGTCCGCCGCCGCCGTCCGGCCATCCGACCCGAGCGAGATCGCACTGGCCGAGCGCCGTTCACGCGTACTGCTCCACCCCACCCGCGTCGTCGTCCTCGGCTTCCTGCTGGCGATCCTCGTGGGCGCCGGCCTGCTGAGCCTGCCCGTCGCGACCACCGCGCCGGGCTCGCCTCCGTTCGAGACGGCCCTCTTCACCGCGACCTCCGCCGTGACGGTGACGGGCCTCGCCACGGTCGACACCGCCACCTACTGGACGCCGTTCGGGCAGGCGGTGATCCTCGTGCTGATCCAGCTCGGCGGGCTCGGCATCATGACCAGCGCGTCGCTGCTGCTGCTGGTGGCCGCGCGGCGGGTGGGCCTGTCGAGCCGCCTCGCCGCCCAGACCGAGACCCAGTCGCCGACCCTCGGCGACCTGCGGCGCCTCCTGATCGCCATCGTCGTCTTCACCGTGATCGCCGAGGTCGTCGTCAGCGCACTGATCGCCGGCCGGTTGCGCGCCGTCGGAGCCGGCTGGGGCAGCGCCGTCTGGGAGGGCCTCTTCCACGGCGTCTCCGCCTTCAACAACGCCGGGTTCTCGCTCTACTCCGACAACCTGATCGGCGTCGCCGGGGACGGATGGATCCTCATCCCGGTGGCGCTGGCTGTGATCGTGGGCGGCCTCGGGTTCCCGGTCTGGACGGACCTGCGCGACAAGGGCAGGACCCCCGCCCGCTGGAGCCTCCACACCAAGCTGACCCTGGTCACCACGGCCGGCCTGCTCGTCGTGGGCACGCTCGTGATCACCGCCTTCGAGTGGGGCAACCAGGGCACGATCGGCGCGCACGGTACCGGCGGCCGGCTGCTCGGCGGGTTCTTCGCCGCGGTGATGCCGCGCACCGCCGGCTTCAACGCGATCGACTACGCCCAGGCGTCGCCCGAGACGCTCCTGGCCACCGACATGCTCATGTTCGCCGGCGGCGGCAGCGCCAGCACGGCGGGCGGCCTCAAGGTGACGACCCTCGCGGTGCTGCTGCTGGTGGTCTGGGCGGAGATCCGTGGCGGCGAGGCGCGCGCCTTCCGGCGGGCGATCCCCCTGGTCTCCGAGCGTCAGGCGCTGACGGTCGCCGTGATCTCGCTCAACCTGGTCGTCATCGCGACCCTCGGGTTGATGGCCACCAACGACCTCGGCCTGTCGACCGCGCTCTTCGAGAGCGTCTCCGCCTTCGCGACGGTCGGCCTCAGCGCGAACGTCACTCCCGGCCTCGACCTGGCGGGCCAGGCGATCCTGATGCCGCTGATGCTGATCGGCCGTGTGGGCCCGGTGACCCTGTTCGTCGCCCTCGTGCTCCGCGAGCGGCGCCTCCTCTACACGCATCCGACCGAGCGCCCGCTGATCGGCTGACCCGCCCGATCGGTCCTCCGCGGTGAGCCTCGGCGCGTCGTCGCGGGGCGGCATTCCCATGGATCCTCGTCCGGGTACGGATCGCCGTGTGCCACCCGGGACGCGGGAGGGCTACCCTGGGCCGATGCCGACGGTCCGGATCGCGGTCGCCTCGACCCCGCTGACCGCGACACTCGCGGAGGCGGTCCCGGTGGCGGTCGCGGCGGTCGCGGAGGCCGGGCGCCTCGGCGCGGCGATCGTCTGCCTCCCCGAGGCCGCGCTGCCGGGACACCGCCTCCAGGCGCGGGCCGTGCCCGACG
>JAEMRL010000291.1:0-1740 GCA_016463385.1 Thermoleophilia bacterium | reverse complement strand
GCGCTCGAGGAGGCCGTCGGCATGATCGCCGCCGAGGCGGCGCGGGCGGGGGTCGCGGTGATCGTGGGCGCGGAGCGCCCGACGGAGGCGGGGCGTGAGCTCGTCGCGATCGTGATCGGTGCCGACGGGGCGCTCCTCGGCGTCCAGGCGAAGACGCAGATCGACCCCACCGAGGAGCCCGCCTACGTGCCGGGCGCCGGGCGGAGCGTCTTCCGCGCCGGCGGCCTGACCTTCGGCGTCGCGATCTGCCACGAGGCGTTCCGCTACCCCGAGATCTCGCGACAGCTCGCACTCGCCGGGGCCCGGGTCGTCTTCGTCCCGCACTACGTCACGACCGCCGACGGCTCCCTGCCGGAGCGCTGGTGCGACGCGGGCAACCCCTACAACGAGAAGGCGCTGATGTGCCGCGCCCTCGAGAACACGGTCTTCGTCGCCCCCGCGAACATCGCGGGGGCCGACCAGGGCTCGGCGTCGTGCGTCATCGAACCCGACGGCTCCCTGCTCGCCCAGGTGCCCTACGGCCGCGCCGGGATCGCCGTCGCCGACATCGACCCCGCGCGCGCCGACGCCCTCCTGGCGCGACGCTGGGCGCCCGAGCGCAACCACCTGCGCACCTGAGCCGGGCCCCGGCGTGCCCTGGCACCCCGCGGGGCGTTCGGGTAGAAGGGGGCATGCCCGAGCGGCGCCCGCGCACGGCCAACACCGAGCTCGTCCGGCTGCTGCCGGCCGAGGGGGACGCCCTGGCCGGAGCCCGCGCGATGGTGGAGGAGGTCGAGGGCCTCTCGCGCGCCGCCCGCGACGACATCGCCCTCCTGGTGACCGAGTTGGTGGGCAACAGCCTGCGACACGCCGGGCTCGGCCCTGACGACCGGATCCGGATCCGGATCGCCCGCCAGCGCGGCTCGGTGCGCGTGGAGGTGACCGACCCCGGGCCGGGCTTCTCGCCGATGCGCGAGCGGCCCGGCCGGCGCCAGACCAGCGGCCGCGGCATCTATCTGGTGGAGCAGGTGGCCGACCGCTGGGGGCTGGAGCGCACCGGGGAGACCTGCGTCTGGTTCGAGCTCTGGATCGGCGACTCGCGCACGCGTCACCGCCTGCGCGCCCCGGACCACCTGCTCGCCCCCGCCGACCTGGCCTCGCTGTCGGAGTCGCAGCTCAAGGAGTCGCTCGGCGTGCTGACCCACGACGAGCGCACGGTCTCGGCCGAGCGCAACACCCTCCACGAGCGCATCGCCGAGGTGCGCCGCGAGCTGGAGCATCGCGGGGTTCCCGGCCACCAGGCGTGACGGATCGCCCGGCGGCGGCGGAGGGGTGTCGACCGGTGGCGACACGAGGGGGCGCGATGCGGACGGGACACGGGAGATGGGCGGCGCTGGCGGTGGCCGGCGCGCTGGCGCTGGTGCCCGCCGGATGCGGCGACGACGGGGACGCGGCCGCCACGACGCCCGCCACGACGGCCGGCGACGCGCGGCTGGTCGCCCCGCCCGACGGCACCTCCCCCGCCGCCGGGCAGATGCTCGCCGCCTCGGGGCTGTCGGTGGAGGAGGCGCTGGCCGACTCCGGCGGCGAGCCGCTCGTGGTGCGGGCCTTCATCGTGGTCGCGCCCGACGGGGCCGCGCGCCTCTGCGACGCGCTGGCCGAGTCGTCACCGCCCCAGTGCGGCGGGGCGTCGATGCCGGTCACCGGGCTGCCGCCCGAGATGGTGGACGGCCTCGAGACCCGTGCCGGCGTGCGCTGGTC
>JAEMRL010000290.1 GCA_016463385.1 Thermoleophilia bacterium | reverse complement strand
CTGCCCTCCTCCGGCAGGAGGGGATTTTCTTAAGCGGCGGCGCGGGAGGCGCGTTCGCGCTCGTGCTCGAGCGGCAGGCGCTTGCGCGGATGCGGATGGAGTGATCTCGACGAGCTCGTCGTCGGCGATGAATTCGACGGCCGATTCGAGCGTGTGGCGGATCGGGGGCGTCAGCAGCGTCGCCTCGTCCTTGCCGGCGGCGCGGATGTTGGTGAGCTGCTTGGTCTTCACGGGGTTCACGACGAGATCGTTGTCGCGGCTGTGCGGTCCCACGACCATGCCTTCGACAACCCAGGTGAGGTCTGGCACGGCAAGGGGGTAGGCGCAACCCTCGCGGCCGCTGACTTGGGCGTGGTGCCACACACGGGTTATCCTCGGCCCCCGACGATCCGGAGGCGGTGATGGGCACCTCAGGAGCGACCCGGTCCGACGGGCCGGCGCAGCGGATCCACGACGTGGCCGACCCGGCGAGCGGGGTGGTGAACTCGTTCCCGGTCCCCGGCTCGCTCAGCGCGTCCACGCGCGCCGCCCGGATCCGCCAACTCGGCTTCGGTGCGACGGCGTCGGTCTTCGGCACGGCGTCGCACCGGCTCTCGCCGCAGGTGCCCTACCAGGCGAACCCGAAGGCCTGGGTGGATGCCGTCGAGGGTGACTGGAGCACGGGGCCGGGCAACGACCAGGTCTGGTGGCGGCTTCCGGCGACGTTCCCGACCGAGTTCATGTCGGGGATCAACCTCAACTTCCAGGGCGTCGGCCAGGGGGCGCGGCTGCTCAGCCTTGTCGTCCAGACCTGGCCCCATTCCGGGATGACCGGGGTCGTCGTCATCGACATCGGCGCGCTCCGCACCGAGATCCCGATCCCGGTGGCGGCGGAGCACGTCATCGACGTCGCCTTCGTCCACGGCGGCGGCTTCATGGACGCGCGGATCTTCTGGCGGCCGGGGATCTTCGACTTCGTCTGGAAGCGCGGCGCGATGCGCAGGGGCCTCGGCGCGCCGGGAGCCTAGAGCCGGAACATCGGGCCTGCGTTTCGCGAGGCCGTACGTGGGGCAGGCTCGGGGACCGACCCGAGTGCGGAAGGGGGCATGGTGGCGACGTTCGCGTTGATCCACGGCGCCGGCGATGTCGGCTGGTACTGGCATCTGGTGGAGGACGAGCTGCGGCGTCGCGGCCACGGGACCCTGGCGCCTGACCTGCCCTGCGACGACGACTCGGCCGGCCTCGGTGAGTACGCGGACACGGTGGCCGACGCGATCGGCGAGGCGACCGATGTCGTCCTCGTCGCGCATTCGGCCGGCGGCTTCACCGCTCCGCTCGTGTGCGAGCGGGTGGCCGTGGACCTGCTGGTGCTGGTCGCGCCGATGATCCCCGCGCCCGGCGAGCCCCTCGCCGACTACTGGGCCAACACGCGGTACGGGGACGCTGCGGGAGAGGACTTCGACGACGAGGTCGCGCTCTTCTACCAGGACGTGCCGCCCGATCTGGCGGCCGAGGCGCTGAGCCGGGGGCGGCCCCAGTCGGAGGCCCGGATGGGGGAGCCGTGGCCGCTACGGGCCTGGCCCGAGGTCCCGACGCGGGTCGTGATCTGCCGTGACGACCGCGTGTTCCCGCCCGGCTACCTGCGCCGCGTCGCCCGGGAGCGCCTCGGCATCACCCCCGACGAGATCGACGGCGGGCACACGCCCGCGCTCAGCCGCCCGCTCGAGCTGGCCGACCTCCTCGAGAGCTACGTCTCGCGGGCCCGGCCGGCGGCCTGAGGGGGCGATGTCCGCCGAGCTCCAGCTGGTGGTCCGCTCCGGGCACCCGGACTTCCTCGACCTGCCGTGGGCCGAGCCGCTGGAGGAGTGGCACTCCGAGCGGCTCGTGCGCATGGCGCGCGGCATCTCGCGCCACGTGGTGCGCTTCGTCGCCTACGACGACCGCGTCTACGCCCTCAAGGAGACCGAGGCCGGCGCGGCCGAGCGCGAGTACCGGATGCTGCTCGCCCTGCGCGAGGAGCGGCTGCCGGCGGTGGAGCCGGTCGGCGTCGCCCGCTGGCGGGCGCCCGGGGGAGGCCCGGACCGGGCGACGCTGATCACCCGCTACCTCGACTACGCGCTGCCCTACCACTACCTGCTGGCGCGCCGGGGGCGGCCCGGCCTGCTCGACCGCCTGCTCGACGGGGGGGTCGTGCTGATGGCCCGGCTGCACCTGGAGGGCTTCTACTGGGGCGACTTCTCGCTCTCGAACGCCCTCTTCCGCCGCGACGCGGGCGCGTTCATCGCCTACCTGGTCGATGCCGAGACCGGTGAGCTGCGGCCGTCGCTGAGCGACGCCATGCGCGACAACGACGTCGACGTGGCCGTCGAGAACATCGCGGGCGGGCTGATCGACCTGCAGGCGTCGGGGCGCATCGAGGAGGGGCTCGACCCCTTCGCCCTGGCCGCGAGTTTCCGGGAGCGGTACCACGGCCTCTGGCTCGAGCTGACCCGCGAGGACGAGGTCCCCGCCGACGAGCAGTGGCACATCCACCGGCGGATGGAGCGGCTCAACGAGCTCGGGTTCGACGTCGAGGAGATCGCCCTGGTGCGCTCGGCCGACGGCGAGCGCCTTCGCATCCGCCCGACGCTGGTGGAGGAGGGCCACCACGCGCGCGCCCTGGAGAGCCGCACGGGGCTGCGGGTGCAGGAGAACCAGGCACGGCGCCTTCTCAACGACATCGCCGCCTACGGGGCCTGGCTCGAGCATGTGGAGGGATCCCCGGTGCCCGAGGCCGCCGCCGCCTACCGGTGGCTGCGCGAGATCTACGAGCCCGCGATCGCCCGGGTGCCGGAGGCGCTGCGCTCGCGCCGGGAGCCGCCCGAGCTGTTCCACGAGATGCTGCGCCACCGCGACGCGCTGTCGGAGGAGGTGGGGCACAACCCCGGCAACGACGTCGCGATGGACTCCTACGTGGCCTCGGTGCTCCCCGGCCTGCCCGAGGAGCGCCTCCTGCGCGAGGACTGACGTGGACGGCTAGGCGACCGCGCTCCGCTCGTCGTCGGCCACTGTGCGCAGGGTGAGGTTGTCGCCGGAGCCCGGCTCGAAGAGGTGCATCCGGCGCGAATCGACGTGCAGCTCGGCCTCCTCGCCGTCGCGGATCCGGCTGGAGGAGTCGAGGGCGACGATGATCTGCGTGCGCAGCGCCTCGCTGTCGAGTTCCTTGGCGAGCTCCTCGAGCTGCGACTCCACCTCCGGCGGCGCGTCGTAGGGGATGTAGCCGAACGCCTCGTTTCCGAGCCACTCCACCACGTCGATCGTGGCGCGGAAGGTGGCGCCGTCGCCGGCCTTGGCGGCGTCCATCACGCTGACGTCCTCGAAGTACTCGGGCCGGATGCCCGCGATCAGCAGTGTGTCCTCGGGGATGCGTCCGTCGCGGACGTGCTCGGGCAGGTCGACCGTGGTGAAGGGCAGCTCCACCCGGCCGTCCTTCACGGTCGCCGGCATGAAGTTCATCGGCGGCGAGCCGATGAAGCCGGCCACGAACAGGTTCACCGGCTGCTCGTACAGCTCGCGCGGCGGGGCGAGCTGCTGCAGCACGCCCCGCCTGAGCACGGCGACCCGGTCGCCGAGCGTCATGGCCTCGGTCTGGTCGTGGGTGACGTAGACCGTCGTGATGCCGAGGCGCTTCTGCAGCCGTGAGATCTCGGTGCGCATCTGGCCGCGCAGCTTGGCGTCGAGGTTGGAGAGGGGCTCGTCGAACAGGAACGCCTGGGCGTCGCGCACGATCGCGCGGCCCAT
>JAEMRL010000289.1 GCA_016463385.1 Thermoleophilia bacterium | reverse complement strand
GGGATGACCGGCACGTCGATGACCGGGAGGTCGACGACGGGCAGGACGTCCACCGGCGCGGGTGCCGGCTCCGGCGACGCGGGCGGGTCGGTGGCGACCGGCGTCTCGACAGCGGGATCGATCGCCGGGGCCGGGGCCGGCTCGGCCGGCGGCTCCTCGGTGACCGTTCCCTCAGCGACGGGCTGCTCGGTCGCGACCGGCTCGGCGACGGCGGTGGAGCCGTCGTCGGCCAGCGCCATGACGGGGACGGCGAGGACGATCAGGAGCGCGACGATCATGGTCCGCAGCCACGGCATACCACCGTGGTCTGAGGCCCGACGCAGCTCTGAGGTCCCGAAAAGCACCAAATTCACCAGGGGTCGTCGCCGTCTCCGAGTGCGGAGGGGCTGAACATACACCGCTGGAGTTGCGCAAGCACCTTTTTCGTGGGTCGGATTGTGGAAGGTGCGTCACGCGCCCGCGAGGGCGGGTAGCTCGGCCAGGGTCGCGATGCGCGGGCAGGGGGTCTCCGGGTGGCCGCCGGCGCGGTCGAGGAGCACCGCGCGGACGCCCGCCGCGCGGGCCCCTTCGCAGTCGGCGACCGGCATGTCGCCACAGTGGAGGGCCGCGCCGGGACGCACGCCGAGGCGCTCCAGGGCGTGGTGGAAGATGGCCGGTGCGGGCTTGGCGGCGCCCACCACGGCGCTCACCGCAACGGCAGCGAATCGGTGGGCGACCCCCAGGGAGCCGAGGACCTCCGGCAGCCCGCAGTCCCAGTTGCTCACGACGGCGACGGGCACCCCGGCCGAATCGAGTGCGTCCAGGGCGGGGAGGGCGTCGGGGTACAGCGAGAAGCGCAGGCTGTCCACGAGCATCGGCGCGAGCCGCTCCGGGGGCGGCGCGTCGCCGCCCAGACCGGACGCGAGGACGCGGGCGCAGTCGCGGCGCAGCCCCGCGAGCGAGGGCGCGTCGCGGCCGCGGTCGTGGTGGGCCCGGTAGTGGGCGATCTCCTCCCGCAGAGCCGCGGCCACCACGGCCTCGGCGTGGTGGTGGCCCTCGGCGGCCAGCAGGGCCCGCAGCCGTGGCACGGGATCGTGCATCCGCAGAAGGGTTCCGTAGGCGTCGAGGAGAACTGCTCCGACGGGGGACCGGGCGGCGCGGGGGTTCTCCACAGGCAGGTCTATAATCACGCGCTGCGGCGCCCGGAGGGGCGTCCTCTGACCGGTCGAGGGGGGCGCGGCTTTGCGCGGTTCACGCGCGCGTTTCATTCTCGCGTCGGCCCTCGTCGTGATCGTCGCCGGCGCATGGGTGCCGGTGCTGGTGGCGAATCATTACGCGGATGGGCCCGGGGGGGCGGATGTCGGCTATGCGAGGGTGGATCAGGGATGGAAGTTCCTCTACCACGCCATACATCTGTCGCGTGACGCCCGCCTCGGCAGCCCGGAGCTCGCGCTCGACCGTGCGCGCGACGTCTGGGCCGGCAGCCCGGTCGCCGAGACGGTCGAGCTGGTCTACGCCGACGGCGCGTTCGCGGTGCCGGTGCCCGAGGGCGGCACGCGCCCCGCGGCCGGCAGCCGCGTGGCCGAGCCGCTCTCGCGTCTCGGCTGGGTGGTGCGCGGCCACGTCCGCAACGGGCCCCTCCAGATGATCGGCCTGCTCGACTACCCGACCGGGCGCGTCGCCTGGAACATCCGCCCGCTGCCGGACCCGGTGGCGCCGTGAGCGACCTGCGCAGACGGCGGCGGGGGCGGCAGCGGCGCACGCGCCGGCGTCGCACCAACCTCCTCCTGATCCTCGGCGGCGTGCTGGCGGCCATGCTCGGCGGCGTGGTGCTGGTGTCGGCCCTCGCCATCCACTCGGTGGCGGAGAACCTCGGCGAGGAGGAGCTCAAGGAGATCCGCCTCGGCCAGAACACGCGCATCTACGACAAGGACAAGAAGCTCCTCGGGATCATCGCGGGCGAGACCAACCGCACCGTGGTCCCGAGCAGCCGCATCCCGCAGGTGCTCAAGGACGCGACCGTCGCGATCGAGGACAAGCGCTTCTACGAGCACGACGGCGTCGACTACTACCGCCTCGTGGGCGCCGCGGCGCGCGACGTGCAGAGCCGCTCGGCCCGCCAGGGCGGCTCCACGATCACCATGCAGCTCATCAAGAACCTCTACGACCCGGCGGCCGGCCGCACGATCTCCAAGAAGATCGAGGAGGCCTACCTCGCCTTCCAGTACGAGAAGAAGTTCACGAAGGACGAGATCCTCACGAAGTACCTGAACGGCGTCTTCTACGGCCAGAACGCCATCGGCGTCCAGGCCGCGTCGCTGACCTACTTCGACAAGGACGTCTCCGAGATCAACCTGCAGCAGGCCGCGCTGCTGGCCGGCCTCCCCCAGGCGCCCTCGAGCTACAACCCCTTCTCCAACCCGGACGAGGCGAAGGCGCGGCGCAACACCGTGCTCGACCAGATGGCCAAGCAGGGCTACATCACGCGCGAGCTCGCCGACAAGGCGATGCGCTCGGGCATCTCGCTCAAGCGCGGCACCGCCTACAAGCGCAAGCGCGAGGAGTACTTCTTCGAGTACGTGCGCCAGGTGCTGATCGACCGCTACGGAGAGAAGCGGGTGCAGCAGGGCGGGTTCAAGGTCTACACGACCATCGACCCGGCCCTCCAGGCGGCGGCGCGCACCGCCATCAAGGAGAACCTGTACCTCGAGGACGACCCGGACGCCGCCGTCGTGATGGTCGACTCGAAGAAGGGCTACATCCGCGCGATGGCGTCCAGCCAGGCCTTCAGCGCCGACAACCAGTTCAACCTGGCCACGCAGGCGCTTCGCCAGCCCGGCTCGACCTTCAAGACCTTCGCGCTGACCGAGGCCGTGCGGCAGGGGATGAACCCCTACACCACGCTCTACGGCAGCAAGAAGCTCTTCTTCGTGGACGACCAGTACGGGCAGATCGACGTCTCGACCTACTCGAACACGTACCGCGGGGCGATCCCCGTCGCCTCCGCGCTGCTGAGCTCGGACAACTCGGTCTTCCAGCAGCTGACGCTCGACGTGGGGCCCGACAAGGTGATCAAGACCGCCTACGACATGGGCATCCCCGAGTCGCGCGAGCTGCCGGACGTCGCCTCGATCGGCCTCGGCTCGGGCGAGGTGACCCCGCTGGACATGGCGACGGCGTACGCGCCGCTGTCGAACGGCGGCTTCCGCGTCGAGCCGCTCGCGATCTCGAAGATCGTCCGCTCGGGCGGCGGCGAGGACGTGTTCGCGCCCGAGCGCGAGCGCGCCTTCTCGGACGGCGTGGCCTACGAGGTGACCCGCATCCTCCAGAACAACGTCACCGGCGGCACCGGCACCCGGGCCCAGATCGGCGTCCCCGCCGCCGGCAAGACCGGCACGACCGAGGACTTCGTGGACGCGTGGTTCGTGGGCTACACGCCGGAGTACTCCACCGCGGTCTGGGTGGGGTATCCCAACGCGGACGGCGTGAAGCGCTCGATGTTCAGCGTGCACGGCATCGCGGTGGCCGGCGGCAGCTTCCCCGCCCAGATCTGGGGCGACTTCATGAGCGTCGTGGTGGAGCGCGAGGGCGCGACGGGCTCGTTCCCGCTGCCGAGCAACCCGGTGACCTGGTCCCCCTTCTCGAGTGACTTCACCCGCTCGGCGGGAGAGGCCAACTCGAGCTCGTCGGCCGCCTCCTCGGAGTCGACCGAGTCGACGCCCTCCACGGCGGGCTCGACCACCGCGCCGCAGCGGCCGGCCCCGAGCACGGCCCAGCAGCC
>JAEMRL010000288.1 GCA_016463385.1 Thermoleophilia bacterium | reverse complement strand
CCTCCTGGCGGCGCGACGCATCGGCGCCGCGCCGCAGGACGCGCTCGGGCGGGCCTGCGCCCTGGCCGCGGACGTCGTCACACGGCCCGGAGCGCGCCCCGACGGCTAGCCGTCGGCCCCCAGCATCGAGAAGCCCGGCTTGATGATCCGGTTGATGATCTGGAGCCGTTCGTCGAAGGGCAGGAAGGCGCTCTTCATCGCGTTGATCGTGGCCCAGCGGACGTCGTTCAGGTCCCAGTCGAAGGCCTCGGCCAGGTGCTCGAACTCCGCGCTCAGGGTCGTGTCGCTCATCAGCCGGTTGTCGGTGTTCACCGTCACCCGGAAGCGGAGCTTCGTGAGCAGCCCGATCGGGTGGTCGGCGATCGATGGGACCGCGCCGACGTGGACGTTCGACGACGGGCAGAGCTCCAGGGGCACCCGCCGGTCGCGCACGAAGGCGGCGAGGCGGCCGAGGCGGTGGTTGCCGTCGGCGTCCACCGCGATGTCGTCGATGATCCGCACCCCGTGCCCGAGGCGCTCGGCGCCGCAGACGTGCAGGGCCTCGGCGATCGAGGGCAGGCCGAAGGCCTCCCCGGCGTGGATCGTGATGTGGAAGTTCTCGCGCATGATCCGCGAGAAGGCGTCGAGGTGCCGGGCCGGGGGGAAGCCGGCCTCGGGTCCGGCGATGTCGAAGCCCACCACTCCGGAGTCGCGGTGGCGCAGCGCGAGCTCGGCGATCTCGACGCTCGACGCCTGCTGGCGCATGGCCGAGCAGAGCACGCGGATCGTCAGCAGCGTGCCGGCCGAGCCACGCGCGAAGCCGGCGATCACGGCCTCGACGACCTCGTCGAGGGTCAGGCCCTTCTCGATGTGCAGCTCCGGCGCGAAGCGGATCTCGGCGTAGACCACGCCGTCGGCCACCAGGTCCTCGGCGCACTCGAAGGCGACGCGCTCGATCGCGTCGCGCGTCTGCATCACGGCGACGGTGTGCGCGAAGGTCTCGAGGTAGAGGACCAGGTCGTTGCGGTTCGCCCCGCGGGAGATGAGGCCGCGCAGCTCCTCGGGGTCGGTGCTGGGGAGCCCGTCGTAACCGGACTCGGCCGCGAGCTCGACGATGGTGCGGGGCCGCAGGCCACCGTCCAGGTGGTCGTGCAGCAGCACCTTCGGGGCGCGGCGGACGTTGTCTGAGTCGATTTTCATGTGCCCACGCTAGACCACCGGGCGCCTGTTCCGAAGGGGCGCCCTCCGCGACGGGCCCTACAATCCCCGCCATGGCGATCGAGATCATCGGCATCGACGGCGACGACACCCTCTGGCACAGCGAGGGGCACTTCCACGTCACCGAGCAGGCGTACGTCGAACTGCTGGCGCCGTGGGTCGACGCGGAGACCGCCTCGGCCGCCCTGCTGGAGTCGGAGCGCCGGAACCTTGCGGTGTTCGGCTACGGGGTGAAGGGCTTCACGCTCTCGATGATCGAGACGGCCCTGACCCTGACGGAGCACCGCATCGACGGCATCCACATCGAGCGCATCATCTCGCTCGGCAAGGAGCTGCTGACGCACCCGGTCGAGCTGCTCGACGGCGTCGCGGAGACGATCGACGTGCTCGGCCGCGACCACCGGCTGGTGCTGATCACCAAGGGCGACCTCTTCCACCAGGAGTCGAAGGTCGCGGCCTCGGGCGTCTCGGAGCTCTTCGAGCGCATCGAGATCGTCGCCGAGAAGGACACGCCCACCTACGCCCGGGTGCTGACGGCGATGGACGCGGAGCCCGGGGGCTTCTGCATGATCGGGAACTCGGTGCGCTCCGACATCGCGCCGGTCCTCGAACTGGGAGGCGCCGGGGTCCACGTGCCCTACCACGTCACCTGGGCGCTCGAGCACGCCGAGCTCGACGCCTCGCACCCGCGCCTCGCCCGGGTCGCCGAGATCCGCGAGGCGCCGTCGGCGATCGCGGCGCTCGAGGGCGCGCGGTGAGCATCGACTGGGCCCTCCTGCGCGGCGAGGCCGTCGCGATGACCGAGCGCTCCTACGCCCCCTACTCGGGCGTGCTCGTGGGCGCCTGCGGCATCGCCGGGGACGGCCGCCTCGTGCGCGGATGCAACGTCGAGAACGCCAGCTACGGCGTCACCCTCTGCGCGGAGTGCGGCCTGGTGAGCGACCTCGTGGCCACCGGGGGCGGACGGCTGGTGGCCGTGGCGATCGTCGCGGGCGACGGCGCGCCGCTCGCGCCCTGCGGGCGCTGCCGCCAGCTCCTGTACGAGCACGGCGGCGAGGGCCTCGCGGTAGACGCCGGGCCCGGTGCGCCGCCGACGCCCCTCGGTGACCTCCTGCCGGGCGCCTTCGGCCCCGCCGACGTCTCCGCGCGGGCCGGCCGATGAGCATCTCGGCCGTCGAGGTGATCGTCGCCAAGCGCGACGGGGCCGAGCTGACCGACGAGCAGATCCGCTGGTTCCTCGACGCCTACACCCGCGGTGAGGTGGCCGACGAGCAGGCGTCGTCGCTCCTGATGGCGATCGTCTTCCGCGGCCTCGGGCCCCGTGAGCTGGCGACCTGGACCGACGCGATGATCCGCTCGGGCGAGCGGCTCGATCTCTCCTCGGTGCCCTTCCCGACGGTCGACAAGCACTCGACGGGCGGCGTCGGCGACAAGATCTCGCTGCCGCTCTGCCCGCTGGTGGCGGCGTGCGGCGCCGCGGTGCCCCAGCTCTCGGGCCGGGGCCTCGGCCACACCGGGGGAACGCTCGACAAGCTCGAGGCGATCCCGGGCTTCCGCTCCGACCTGACCGGGCCCGAGTTCGTCCGCCAGCTCGCCGACATCGGCGCCGTCATCTGCGCCGCGGGCGCAGGGCTCGCCCCCGCCGACGGCAAGCTCTACGCGCTGCGCGATGTGACCGGCACGGTGGAGTCGATCCCGCTGATCGCCAGCTCGATCATGTCCAAGAAGATCGCCGAGGGCACGGACGCCCTCGTGCTCGACGTGAAGGTCGGCGTCGGAGCCTTCATGCGCGACCGCGACCGGGCGCTCGAGCTCGCCCGCACGATGGTGGGCCTCGGCGAGGCCCACGGGGTGCGAACCGCGGCCCTGCTGACCGACATGGACACGCCCCTCGGGCGCGCGGCGGGCAACGGCCTCGAGGTGGCTGAGTCTCTCGAGGTGCTCGAGGGGGGAGGGCCCGCCGACGTGGTGGAGGTGACCCTCGCCCTGGCCCGCGAGATGCTGCAGCTGGCCGGCATCGACGCCGACCCCGCCGCCGCCCTCGCCGACGGCCGGGCCATGGACCGCTGGCGCGCGATGGTGCGCGCGCAGGGTGGTGACCCCGACGCCGCGCTGCCCGTCGCCCGCCACGTCGAGGAGGTGCGCGCGCCGGACGCCGGGGTCGTGTGCGCCGTCGACGCGTTCGCGGTCGGCATCGCCGCGGTCCGCCTGGGCGCGGGCCGGGCGCGCAAGGAGGACCCGGTGAGCCCCTCGGCCGGCATCGTCCTGCGGGTGTCGCCGGGCGACGGCGTGAGGCCCGGCCAGGTGCTCGCCGAGCTGCACGCAGACGACGAGGACCACATGGAGGCCGGCCGGGCCGCGTTCGCCGAGGCGATCCGGATGGGCGCGGCGCCCCCGGCGCGCTCCTCGCGCATCCTCGAGAGGGTCTCGGCGCCCTGACCTCCGGTCAGCGTGACGCGGACCGTACGAATCCCGGAGCCCATTCCGCCGTCCGGGCCGAGCCTGTATAAGCCCGCTACGGCCCATCCGACCGCGCGGAACAAGCACCGCGACGGGACGATATCCAAGGAGTGGT
>JAEMRL010000287.1 GCA_016463385.1 Thermoleophilia bacterium | reverse complement strand
ATGGGCACCCCGCCCCCCCGATGTGGTCGCCGGGCGCTCGCAGCAGACGGTCATGCCACACCTTCGACTGTAAGGGGCGGTGCCGCGATACGTCCCCGGGATGGTCTTTCGCGACCGCCCCCCGCCGCTCGAGGCCGCCTTCAGCCCTCGGGATGGTCTCGCCGGCGCGCGCCCGGCGCGGCCGGGTCAATCGAGGCCGAGGTCCCGCATCCGTCCGCGGACGGCCGCCGCCCGCGCGCGCGCGGCCATCCGGGTGCTGGCGCGTCGCTCGTAGGCGTTGCGTAGAGCGGGGTCGGCGCGCGAGGTCCCCGTGTAGAGCTGGACCATCGGGGTGTGGTCGTCCACCCGCTCACGGATCGGGCGGCCGTCCTCGTCCAGCCTGCCGAGGCGCCGGAAGGCCAGCTCGCTCTGCTCGATCCGGTCGCCCTGCCACCAGTCGCCGGTCGCGGGATCGCGCCAGGACAGGTAGCCACCCTCGAGGATCTGCCGTGGCCCGGTGAGCGCGCCCGTGAAGCTGTACCGGACGCCCGGTGCGCCGACGGGGTCGAAGTAGTTCGGGGTGCAGAAGTCGGAGACCAGGTAGCCGTTCACGGTGTAGGCCCATTGCGCGCCGCCGGGCGGGTCGCAGACCTCGACGAGGATCTCGACCAGCCCCTGGCCGGCCATGGGCGAGCCACCGGGGACGGTGCGGTTGCCCCACGGGTCGGTGACCATCTCGATCGCCTCGTGGCTCGCGGTGAGCGACCAGCTGGGGCTCGCTTCCACCAGCGCGAACGGCTGCCCGTTGCGGTCCAGATGGATCCCGACGCTCTCCACGCCCGGGAAGTGGTCGCCGACGAGGATCGGCCAGTAGCCGGGCGGGACGTGCTCGAGCGATGCGAAGGCGTCGATCGTCGCGTGCACCTCCCATATGGGCGCCACGTCACGCGTCAGCTGCCGTTGAAGGGCGGCGGCGATCTCCGAGACCGCGCGCCGGGAGACCTGGGGCGCCTCGACCACCAGGGCGAGGTGGATCAGCGTCACGCCGGCACCGCCGCGCGAGGAGGCTCGGCGGCCTCGCCGTCCCGGCCGGAGGACGGACCGAGGTACGGGGTCTCGAGAGTGACGCCGGCCTCGGCGAAGCGCTCCCGGGCGATGTCGAGCCGGGCCCCACGATCCTGGACGCCGCGCTCGGCGGCGGTCACGGCGGCGTCCGCCAGAAGGTGACAGCGATGCGCGCCGAAGCTCGCTCCGTCGCCCGGGTCCTCCGCGAACGCGAGGCCGGGTGCCAGGGGGAGCGTCATCGCGGGAGCCCCGTCCTCCAGGAACGGCTCGAGAGCCGACCGGAGCTCCTCGGCCGCCGCGAGCGCCCGGGGTCGCTCGCTCCTCTCGACGGCGAGCACCGCGGCGTCGCGGCGATCGAAACCGGCCGGGTCATCGACGACCTTGGCGACGAAGGCGAGCCCGGTCCGGTTGAGCCGGCGGGTGGCTTCGCGGACGAACGGGACCGCGCCCTCCGGGAGGAGGTCGAAGTACAGACGATCGAGGACGGCCGGGCCCTCCGTCGCGAATCCGCGATCTCCGCGCGCGGTGTAGAAGCCCGGCGAATACGCCGGCAGGTCCGAGGGCAGGCGGATCGCGACGACGTCGCCGATGCCGGTACCCGGGGGTGTCTCGTCGGCGGCGACCCAGAGCCGGAGGGCCCCACGGCGTACGACCCGCAGATCACCCTCGTCGGCCACGACGCGCCATCCGGGCTCCCGGCAACCGGTGCTCGTGTTGGCCGCGGCGAGTTCGCCCGAGAGGCGGCCGGCGCCGCGCCCGCCATCTCCGGGCGCCGAGGCTCGCGCGCTCCCCGGGGTGTAGAAGGAGTCGTAGAGCCGCTCCGCGATGCACGCGACCAGCGCACGCCGCACGCCGGTACGGTCCGAGAGGCGGACGACCTCCCCGGGCAGCCCGGCCGCCACGCCCATCCACGAGTGATGCGCCGGCAGCCGGACCTCGAGCGCCGTGAGCGCATCGTCGATCAGCGACTCCTGGCGGGCCGTGTCCGTCATGGCAGACCCCGCAGGTCGCGTCCCGCCCGCGACGGGTCCCGGAGGATGTTGGACGCCACCTGCAGGTGGGCGACCGCCGACGGGCGCAGGCCCACATCGAGTTCGGTGGATTCGAAGCCCAGGTGGACGAGTCGTACGGCGGCGAGCTGCACGCAGCGCTCTGCCCACCCATCCGCCCTCGGTGGTGACGTCTCCCGGTAGGCGGACCAGACGGCGGTCACGCCCGCCTCCAGGCTCTCGATCGGCACCGCTGCCTCGGATGCGAGGCGGTCCGGCGGGACGCCCGGTGCGACCGGGATCGAGGAGAGCCAGGCGCTGACCCCCGCGGCGAGCACGCATCCGACATCCCAGGCGTGCTCCCCCGCGCCTCCCATCTCCCAGTCGACCAGCCAGACCCGGGGGGCGGCGCTGTCGGCGACGAGGATGTTCTCCCACCGCAGGTCCCCGTGGACGAACTCATCGCCGGAGGGCTCCGCCAGGTCGGCGAGACGCGACCGGAGCGCGTCGGACCGTTGCAGCGCCTCCAGGAGCTTCAGCCCTCCCGCGCTGAACGCGCGCAGGTGATCCGGACCCGGCCGGTGCACGCCGATGCCGCCCCGGAGCCACGGCGAGCGCGGGGCGTCGTCGCCGGGAGGACCCGCCTCGGCGTGGAGCACGCCTACCGCCCTGCCGACCTCGGCCGCCACTGTGGGGTCGAGTGAACCGGAGGCCGTGACGAGGTCCGCGAGATCCCCCGCGGCCACGTCCTCCATCTGGAGCTCGTCCGCGTCGGGATCCCAGCGGGCTCCCTTCGGGAGGCGGGTGAGCGTGGCCGGGCACCGCTCGCGTACCAGGCCGTACACCGAGGCCTCCCGGATGAGATCGGCCCTGTGGGCCGGGCTGCGGGCTGCCTTGACGAACATCCGCCGCGCGGGCGCATCGCGGCGGCCCGTGCGGTGTCGGCTGGGCGGTGGCGCCGCGACAGACACTCCGACCTCCTCACTCCCCGCAGAAGATGCCGGTGTTCTTCCGGCCGCAGAACACGCCGGTCCTGGGCTTGCCGCCGCCGAGGACACCCGTCTGGTCGCTCCATGCCCCGCCGGACGAGCCCTCCCCGCCGAGGTAGTCGTCGATCAGATCGCCGCCGAGGTAGCCCGAGAACGACGGACCGATGTTGGTCTCGTGGACCACCCGGTAGGGGATCGGCCTGATGCCGCCGCTGTCGTCGTTCTGGAAGATCCGCAGCCAGACGGTGAACGTGTCCTCGCGCTCCTTGCGGGGCTCCCGCCGTACGGCGAGCACCGAGCTGCGATGGAAATCGACGTAGCGATCGAGGTTCGGCGTCAGGTAGAGGCGCATGGGGATGAGGGGCTGAACGTCCGGCTCGATCGCGCGTACCTTGTCGATGACGTTCTGGATCTCTTCATCCTCCGCGTCGGCGCTCCCCCCCTCGGCCGCCTTCACCCGCTCCAGATAGGCGACGATGCGATCCAGGATGTCGGATCGCCCGAGATAGCCCCGCAGGACGAGCGCGTCGGCGGGGCCCTCTCCCGGTGGTGCGTCATGGAAGGCATTCGCGAGTGACGAGCTCGGTACGGGATCTCCGTCGCGGAGGATCCTCACCTCGCCCGGCTTGTAGCGCGTGTCCGGATACTCGTCCGGCTCGGCACCACCCGAGCCGCTCTTCCTCTTCGGCGGCATCTCTTTCCTCCTAGTCAGTCCTGGACGTGGAAGTCCGTCTGCTCGGCATCCGTCAGCACGCGCGT
>JAEMRL010000286.1 GCA_016463385.1 Thermoleophilia bacterium | reverse complement strand
GTGGAGGGGCTCGCCGTGCGCGGGGAGGGTCAGCGCTTCTGGGCGGCCCCGTCGCCCGGGGGCGCTCCGGCCTGACGTCCGGCGCACCCGCCCGCCGGCTCAGCGGGTGGGGGCCCGGCGCCTCTGTCCGTCGCTCGGGCGGTCGGCGCCGTAGCGGCCGAGCACCTCGTCGGCCAGCTCGGAGACCGTGCGGCGCAGGGCGACCGGCTCGAAGAGCACGGCGTCGCCCTGGTACTTGAGCAGCTCCTTCACGAGCCAGTCCTCGCTCGCGTAGGGGATCTCGACGAGCACCGACCCGTCGGCGAACCGCTCGCGGGAGTGGTGCTTCTCCAGCATCCAGCGCGCCAGCGCGGGGTTGCACCAGACCGAGGCGCTCTGGGCGACCGTCTCGCCGGGGGCCGGGTGGGCGCCCCAGGGCATGTAGGGACCCGACACGGCGATCTCGGGACGGCGGTCGAAGCGCTCCTCCTGGAGGACGGCGCTGCGGATGCGGTCGAGGCGGAAGGTCCGCTGGCCGTCGGCCCGGCGGCAGAACGCGACGACGTACCAGGCGTCCTGCGTGTTGACGAGCAGGTGGGGCTCGATCATCCGCTTGGTGATCGCGCCGCGCGACTCGGTCCAGTAGTCGATCTCCAGCAGGCGGTCCTCGCGGATCGCGTGGCTGACGGCGGCGGCGACGCCCGCGTTGGCGTTCTGGGCACGGCCGAGCTCGACCGTGGGGAGGCCCTCGCTGCCCATGGCCGCCTCGACCTTGGCGCGCACGGAGCTGAGCGACCCGCCGGCCTCGGTGGGCAGGCGGTCGCCGATGAAGTCGAGCGCCCACAGCAGCGCCTTCGCCTCGAGGGGGGAGAGCCGGGCGGGACGCGCGAAGCGGTCGCCGTAGGTCTCCTTCTGCACCGCGACCGTGTCGCCCTCGATCTGGGCGTAGAGGGCGTAGCAGCCGCCGCCGAAGTTGATCAGGTTGAGCAGGCCGATGTCATCCTCGAGCACCCTGCGGTCGAGGTTGAGCGAGGCGCGCAGCTCGGAGATCGGGATGTGCGCCTCGGCGGAGTCGCCGCAGGCGGCCAGGAGCCGTGTCATGAGCGCCAGCAGGCGCGCGAAGCGCTCGGCGGGCACCACGCGCTCGGGTGTGCCCTGGCCTCCCGCCGCGCCCGCTGCCGCCGTCGGGGCGCTCGCGGGGGCCACGGGAACCGGTGCCGCTGGCGCGAGCGGGGTCGGAGCGCCGCCGCTGCCGATCTGGTGGCGCTCGCCGACCAGCTCGAGGGCGGCCACGACGGCCTCGCGGAGCTCCGGTGGCCCGACCACCTCGGCCTCGGCGCCGAGGCCGAGGATCCACGAGACCAGCTCGCGGCGGTTGTTGAAGGAGGTGGTGTAGACGCCGGCCCCGTCGGCTCCGATCGCCGTGGTGCCGTAGCCGCCGAACATCTGCTCCACCCACCACGCGATCGTGGGCGTCAGCGCGATCGTGGCGGTGTGCTCGGCGCCCTCGAGCTGCCAGGGGGCGCGGTCGCGGTAGCGCGAGAGGTCGAAGTCCTGGGGCGGCGGGAAGTCGTGCTCGGCGCGGGTCTTGAAGGTGATCCGCCCCTCGATGCGCGAGAGCCGGAAGATCCGGGTGTCGTCGCGCTCGTGCGAGAAGCCGACCATGTACCAGTTGCCCGCCGAGTAGAGCAGGCTGTACGGGTCGATCTCGCGCTCGGAGCGCTCGTCGCGGCCGATCGAGTAGTAGGTGAAGCGGATCGTCTTGCGCCGGCTGATGGCCGACTCGATCTTGGTGAGGTGGGCCGCGACCTCGGGCGAGTAGTCGCCGCCGAGCAGGTTGACCGACACGGTCCGCGCGGCGTGGTCGTCGAGGGGGCTCGGGCGCCCGAGGGTCAGGTGCTGCAGGGCCAGGCGCAGCGGCTCCGCGTAGGCGAACTGTCCCTCGAGGAGGTAGAGGCAGGTCTGCAGCGCCGAGAGCTCCGCCTGGTCGAAGTCGAGCTCCGGCAGGTAGTAGTTCTCGGGCGGCAGCGCGTAGAGGTCGCCCTGGAAGGGGTCGTCGCCCGGTCGTTCCACCGCCAGTCGCAGCCCCATCGCCTCGATCTCGGCGCGGTCGGCGTAGAACCGGCGCAGGAACGCCTGCTCGGTCATGCCGCCGTAGCCCTCGACCGCCTCGTGGATCTCGTCGGCCGTCACCGGCCGCTGCTGCGACATCAGGAAGGCGACCAGCGAGAGCTGGCGGACCAGCTTGTCGTCGTCTCTCATGGCCATGATCGTCTGCGCACAACCCGTCGTTCGGGGCGCCCGATGATAGCCCAGCGGGCCTCTGCGGGCCGTCGTGGCGGGCCCGCCGATGTCGCTCGGAGCGGGGAGCAGGCGGGGACGGCGGCCCGGGTCCGCACGCCGTTCACGAGCGGCGCTCCACGGCGGGCGCCGGCCGGGCGCGGGACGCCATCAGGTCGCGGTGGGCCGCGCCCGAGAGGACCAGCTCCAGGGGCACCAGGATCACGGCCGGCAGGAGGGCCCACACGAGCCCCGGGGCGAGAGCGGCGGCCGTCCCGAGGCCGGCGGCCATGCCGAGCAGGATCACTCCGAGCTCGGCGCGCGTGACCGAGCCCGGATCGTCCGGGTCGACGCTGCCGTGCAGCGCCAGCGCGGCCGCGAAACCTCCTGCCGCGATGAGGAAGCGGTCGTCGACCAGCGCGGTCAGGGCGACCGCCCCGGCCACGGCGATCGAGGCCCACAGAACCGCGTAGCGACGCCCGGCGCCCGCCAGCAGCACGATGGTCGTGGTCTTGGGCGGGAACGCGCGGCTGTCGGGGACGCGGTCGAGGTAGTGGTGCATCATCAGCATCGCCACGCACGACGCCCCGTAGGCGATCCCCGCGAGCGCCGCGCCCCCCGACAGCTCGCCGCGCTGGAGCACGTAGGCACCCGTCACACAGCCCCAGACGCAGGCGAACGCGATCGCCTCGCCGGTGAAGGGGCGGTAGGACGCCCGCAGTGGCGGCAGCGTGTAGAAGACCGCCCCCGCCAGCCCGGCGAGCCCGTAGACCAGGAGCACCCAGCCCCAGGCCATCGCCGCGAGGATCCCGACGACGGCCGCGGCCAGCGCCGCCACGATGCCGATGGCCGTGAGCGCCCGCGGCCCCAGCAGGCCCGAGGCGATCACCTTGCTGCCGCCGCTGATGACCCGCGGCGAGGGGTCGCGGTCGGTTCCCGAGCGCCAGTCCGCGATCTCGTTGACGCAGTGGGCGACGAGCCCCTGCAGCAGCAGGCCGACGGTCAGGGCGGCCAGGTAGCCGGGCACGGAGACCTCCCCGCCGTCCCTCCACGCGAGGGCGGTTCCGAGCGTGATCGCGGTGTAGGACCACAGGAGCACCGGGATGACCCGGATCTCCAGCCAGAGGCCCAGCAGCGCGCGGCGGACGCCGGCCATGGGGCATCGTATCCCGGTGGCGGGGCGCGCTGGTACCCTGCGGTCATGTCGGTCTCACAGCACGTCCACGACGTCCCGTCCGAGGACGTCCTCGCACAGCTGGTCGGCGCGGCGACGCCGCACTTCGCCTTCCAGGTGCGCGACCGCGTCGCCCAGTACGCGGCGGCGCTGCCCCCCGACCACCCGCGTCAGGCCGAGCTCGCCGCGCACCTCGAGCGCCTCGACCGCCTCGGGTACGAGGGCGAGGCAGGCCGGGTCAGCGCGCCGGATCTGCCTCCGCGGGCGCCGCTGATCCCCCCGGCCCGCTGAGGGCGAACCGGGTCACGCGGCAGCAGGTGCGCAGGATGCGCGCCGTCGCCCCCCAGA
>JAEMRL010000285.1 GCA_016463385.1 Thermoleophilia bacterium | reverse complement strand
CTCGCCGGGGCGGTGCCCTCGGTCGTGGAGAGGTCGAGGTGCCCGAGCACGAAGGGCTGGCCGATGACGACGGCCGCCTGCGGGTCGGTGACCTCGAGGCGGACGCCGTTGGCGCGCACGCCCCCGGCCCCGTCGGAGACCTGCTCCAGGAAGACCAGGGTGCCGATCCCCGCCACCTCGACGCGGCTGCCCGGACCGGCCGCGACCGCCGCGCCGTCCACCACGACCCCCGACGCCGATCCCTCGGCGCCCGCGCCGCCGTCCGAGGAGCTGCGCGCCGACATCCGCAGCGACGCGATCGTCACGCGGCCCTGCAGCAGGCTGACGCCCGAGACCTCGACGGTGCCCTCGGCGACGCCGTGGAGCCCGCGCGTGGTCGCGCGCACGCTCACGCGGATGCTCCCCACGGTGCCGCCGCCCGCCGGGCGCAGCCCGGACACCGAGGCCGTGCGCTCGGTGGGGCCGGTGCCGACGGCGGAGACCGCCCCCTGGGTGCCGACGGGCAGGAGGGCGGCGTAGCCGACCGCGCGCGAGGTCGGTGCGACCGGACCCTGCGCGAGCGCGGCGGGAACGGACAGGATGGCGGCCGCGAGGAGCACCGCGAGCGTCCGGGGGAACCTCACACGGGGCATCATTCCCTGCCGGGGCGGTCGCATCAAACCCCCATCGGCACAGGTTACGGTTGTCGCAAGGAGCGGACCCTACGCTTGTGCCTTCACGAGCAAGGGTGGTACGGTGCCGCATCGGCTGGGGCCCATCTGCGGCCTCCCGTGCCCCGTAAACGCGCAGGAGACTCGCTTTCTGAGACGCCCGCGTCACCTCGTAGCCACCGGCCTCGCCTCGATCATGCTCTGCGCGCTTCTCGCGTTCGGCGCCTCGGTCGCGACGACCGAACCGGCGGCGATCGAGGCGAAGCGCGCAGAGGTCGCGAGGATCCAGGCGGATCTGGACGCGATCAACACCCAGGTCGAGGCCGCGGCCGAGGCCTACAACGGGGCGCGCTACGAGCTGGGCCAGGTGACCGAGCGGATCCAGGACAACGCCGCCGCCACCAAGCAGACCGAGCGTGACCTGGACGCGTCCCGCGCCGTCCTGGCCGAGCGCCTGCGCGGCCTCTACGCCACGCCGGAGCCGAGCCTCGCCGAGGTCCTGATCGCGAGCGGCAGCATCACGGCCGCCGCCGACCAGATCGCCCTGCTCGACCGCGTCGGCGAGCAGGATGCCGACGTCGTCAGCGGCCTGCGCTCGCAGAAGGCCAAGCTGGCGGAGCTGCGGGTGCAGCTCGTCGAGGACCGGAAGACGGCCACCGAGGCCGTCGCCACCAAGGCGCGCCAGAAGGAGAAGGTCGAGTCGCTCCTCTCGCAGCGCCGGGCGGTGCTCGACAGCGCGTCCGATGAGCTGAAGGGCCTGCTGAGGGCCGAGGAGCAGCGCAAGGCCGCAGAGGCCGCCGCCGCGGCGGCCGTCGCGCGCCAGCGCCAGGCCGCCGCCGCCGTGGCCGCATCGACGCCCTCGACGGTCGCGCCGACCGCCGGCGCCGCCGCGCCCTCCACCCCGCTCCCGAGCGGCAGCGGCAACGCGGCCGCCGCCAGCGTCGCGATGCAGTACCTGGGCGTCCCCTACGTCTGGGGCGGCGCGAGCCCCTCCGGATTCGACTGCAGCGGCCTCGCCTCCTACGCCTACGCCGCGATCGGCAAGAGCGTGCCGCACTACACCGGCGCGATCTGGAACGCCTTCCCGCAGGTGCCCTCCGGCCAGCTCCAGGTCGGCGACCTGGTCTTCTTCCACGGCCTGGGCCACATGGGCATCTACCTCGGTGGCGACCAGTTCGTGCACGCGCCCCACACCGGCGACGTCGTCCGGGTCGCCCAGCTCTCGACGTACTCGGGCTACGTGGGAGCCGTCCGCCCCTAGTCGGACCCGAGCCGCCTCCTCAAGGGCGACTCGCGGCGGGCCGACATAGGGGGTGATGGATCGTCGTCCTCCCATGCCCCCGCGGCGGGCCCTCACCTGGGCCCTCACGATCGCGATGCTCGCCCCCGCCGGGCTGGCGGTGCCCACCGCGGGCGCCGCGACGGCGTCCGAGCTGGCCCAGGCGCGCGAGCGGATCGACCGCACCTCGGCCGAGCTGGCCCAGGCGCGCACCCGCGCGGACCGCCTCGGCGGACCGGAGCGCGAGGCGCTCGAGCGGATCGAGCGGCGGCTGCAGGCCCAGAAGGACGCCCTGCTGGCGCTGGAGTCGGGCCTGGCCGCCCGCCACGCCGCCGAGGCGGCCGCCGAGGACGGCGCCGCCGATGCCGAGGACGCGCTCACGCCGTCGCCCGGCGAGGCCTCCGACGGCCCCCTCGTGGTGCTCCCCGAGCGCCCCGCCCGTGCCGCCGCGACGGCGACGCCCGCGGCGGCCGGCCAGCGCGCGCAGGAGAGCGTGCCGGCGGTGACCGGGAGCGATGCCGAGCTGACGAGCGGGATCGACGGGTATCTGGCCTCGAAGGCGAGCCCCCTGACCGGCCTCGGCGCGGTGTTCGTCACCGAGTCGCGCGCCGTGGGTCTCGATCCCCGGTTCCTGGTCGCCATCAGCGGGGCCGAGACGAGCTTCGGCACCTACGGCCCCTCCCAGGGCATCCACAACCCGTTCGGGATGGGCCCGCACATCGTCTACGCATCCTGGTCGGAGGCGATCGGCGCGGCCGCCCGCAACCTCGGCGGCTCGCTCTACCTCGGCGACGGG
Source organism: Thermoleophilia bacterium (assembly GCA_016463385.1). Classification (GTDB taxonomy): domain Bacteria; phylum Actinomycetota; class Thermoleophilia; order Miltoncostaeales; family Miltoncostaeaceae; genus Miltoncostaea. The sequence goes on along the minus strand of JAEMRL010000285.1, from coordinate 1,061 downwards.
CGGGTCACCATCGGCGCCATCCAGCAGCGCTGGGCGCCCAACGGCGCCTCGAACGACCCCACCGACCTCAACAGCAACTGGGCCCGCAACGTCAGCACCTACTACACCGAGCTCGGCGGCGACCCGCTCGGCGCCGTCTTCACGCGGGGCTCCGCCGTCGCGGCCACGATCGCCGCGACCGGCGTCGCCCAGCAGGCCGCCGTGGTGCCGAATCCCTACGGGCTGCCGGTGGTGGCTCCGGTCGCCGCCCCGGTCATCGGCAGCTCGGGCCTCGGCCCGGACGCCGCCCAGGAGGCTCTGTCGGTGCTCGGAGCCGGCTGGGCCGAGGACGGCGACGACCGCGCCTCCGGGTTCGACGACGCCGGCCTCGTGCGCTGGTCCTACGCGCGGCACGACATCGACCTGCCCTCCGGCCGCGCCGCCATGGCGAAGGCCGGGAAGGCGATCGCGCCCGAGGACCTCGACGCCGGCGACGCCGTCTTCTTCTCCGACGAGTCCGGGCGGATCGTCCACGTCGGCCTCTACGTCGGCGCCGGCCAGTTCGTCCACGCCCCCGGCGAGGGCTCGGTGGTGCGGCTCTCGTCCCTCTACGACCCGGTCCACGCCACGGCGTACGCGGGCGCACGGCGGTACTGAGCCCGCCGGACTAGTCTGGGGTGGTGCGCCTCCCCGCGACGATCCTCGTGAGCGCCGCCGCGCTGCTGCTCCTGTCCGGCTCAGGGCCCGCCGCGGCCGCGCCCGACCTGCCCCCCTTCCGCGCCCAGGTGCGGGCCCTGAGCGCCGCTGAGCGCGCCGACATGACGCCGAGCGTCTGGCGGCGCGGCTGTCCGGTGGCGCTCGCCCGGCTGCGGCACGTCAGCCTCGCCTACGTCGGCTTCGGCGGGCGCGCCCGCCGCGGAGCGCTGGTGGTGAACGCGTCGGTGGCCGGCGAGGTCGTCGGCGCGTTCCGCGAGCTCTACCGCGCCCGGTTCCCGATCCGGAAGATGCGGCCGATCCAGGCGTACGGCGGCGACGACTTCGCCAGCATCGAGGCCGACAACACCTCCGCCTTCAACTGCCGC
>JAEMRL010000284.1 GCA_016463385.1 Thermoleophilia bacterium | reverse complement strand
CGGTCGACTACCCGTCCCCGGTGGCCGTGGGCGGTGCCGCGTGAGCGCCGCGCCGATCCCGTTCGCGCGCCCCTGGGTCACCGACGAGGACCGCGCCGCGGTCGATCGCGTGCTGCGCGGCCACATCCTCACCCACGGGCCCGAGTGCGCCGGCTTCGAGGACGACTTCGCGGAGCTCCTCGGCCCCGGGGCGCACTGCGTGAGCGTCTCCTCGTGCATGGCCGCGCTGCACCTCGCCTACCTGTGCCTGGGCGTCGGCCCCGGCGACGAGGTCGTCGTGCCCGCCCAGACGCACGTCGCCACCGCCCACGCCGTCGAGCTGGTGGGCGCGACGCCGGTGTTCGTCGATGCCGACCCGGCGACCGGCAACCTCACGCCCGCCGCGGTCGCGGCCGCCGTGGGCCCGCGCACCCGGGCCGTGTCGGTGGTGCACTACCTCGGCATCCCCTGCGACATGCCCGGCATCGTCGAGGTGGCGCGCGGGGTGGGCGCCTACGTCGTCGAGGACTGCGCGCTGTCGATCGGAGCCCGCTGGGACCGCGTCCACACCGGCCTCTTCGGCGACGTCGGCTGCTTCTCGTTCTATCCGGTCAAGCACCTCACCAGCGGCGAGGGCGGGATGTTCGTCAGCCGCGACCCCGAACTGGCCGCCCGCGCGGCCCGCGTGCGCGGCTTCGGCATCGACCGGACGCACACCGAGCGGTCCGCGCCGGGGGTCTACGACGTCGCGATGCTGGGCCTCAACTACCGCATGAGCGAGCTGCAGGCGGCGCTCGGGCGCTCGCAGGTCGCGCGGGCCGGGCAGGTGCTGGCACGTCGGGCGGAGAACTTCTCCGCCGTGGCGACCGCCCTCGCAGATCTGGACCACGTGCGTCTCATCGACTCCGCCGACGACGCGGCCGCGCAGAGCCACTACTGCGCGGGCCTCGTGCTGGAGGGGCCGCTGGCCTCCCGGCGCGACGCGGTGGCCGCGCGCATCAATGCGCTCGGCGTCGGCACCAGCGTCTACTACCCGCACCCGGTGCCGCGCCTGCGCTGGTACCGCGAGCGCTACGGCGATCCCGGCGACCGCTTCCCCGTTGCTACGGAGCTGAGCGACAGCGGCATCTCGCTGCCGGTCGGGCCGCACCTGGAGCCCGGCGACGCCGAGCGCGTGGGCGCGGCTGTCCGCACGGCCGTGGAGGAGACGCTCGCGTGAGGGACATCGCCGGCTGCAAGATCGCGCTGCTCGGCGGCGCGGGGTTCATCGGCCACCACCTCGCCCTGGAGCTGGCCGAGGGCGGGGCCGAGGTGATCGTCGTGGACTCGTTCCAGGTGAACAACCTGATCGCCGTGAAGGCCGGCAGCGGCTACGGGCGCAACCGCGACCTCTACCTGCGGATGCTCGAGGAGCGCCAGCGGCTGCTGCGCGGGGCGGGGGTGTCGGTGCTGCCGCAGGACGCGCGCGACTACGGCGCGCTCAGCAACCTGCTGGGGGCGGAGCGGCCGGACGTGATCGTGCACCTGGCGGCCGTGTCGCACGCCAACCGGTCCGACAAGGACCCCTTCACCACCTTCGACCACAGCCTGCGGACGCTCGAGAACGCGCTCGACTGCGCCCGCGGCAACGTCGACCACTTCATCTACCTGTCCTCCAGCATGGCCTACGGCAACTGGAGCGCGGACGAGGTGGTGGAGGACACGCCGCTCGACCCGGTCGGCATCTACGGCGCCCTGAAGGCCGCCGGCGAGCTGATCGTGAAGGCGTACCACCAGGTCTTCGGCCTCGACTACACGATCGTCCGGCCCTCGGCGCTCTACGGGCCGCGCTGCGTCAGCGGCCGGGTGGGGCAGGTCTTCATCGAGAACGCCCTCGCGGGCGAGCCGCTGCGGGTGCGCTCGGACGGCGGGGGCCGGCTCGACTTCACCTACATCGACGACCTGGTGCAGGGCATCCGCCGCATCATCGAGCACCCGGCGGCGCGCGGGGAGACCTTCAACCTCACCTACGGCGAGGGGCGCACGATCGCCGAGGTCGCCGCGCTGGTGTCGGAGGCGTTCCCCGACGTCGAGGTGATCGCGGAGGATCTCGATCCCGACCGGCTGACGCCGCGGCGCGGCACCCTGAGCGTCGAGAAGGCCCGCCGGCTGATCGGCTACGCACCCTCGCACCCGATCGAGGCGGGCTTCCGCCAGTACATCGACTGGTACCGCAGCTTCGTCCCGGAGGGCGCACCGCGGTGACGCGCGACCCGTGGCTCTCGGAGGTCATGGGGCATGCCGTGTGGAGCGTCGAGGGCCCGGGCGAGCCCGCGCCCGCCGGCCCCGCGATGCTGCAGGCGCGCATCCCGGCCGAGCGCGTCGACCTCGCGCGCGACCTCTGCGCCGAGGGCTTCTACCCGGTGGACATGGCGCTCACGCTGCGCCGCCCGGCGGACGCCGGGCCCGAGCCCGGCCACCCGGTGCGTCCCGCGGTGCCGGGCGACCGCGACGCCGTCGCGGGCGTCTCGGCGCGGGCCATGACCACCTCGCGCTTCAGCCTCGATCCGGCGATCCCGGCGGAGACGGCCGCACGGGTGAAGGGCGAATGGGCCGGCAACTGCGTCGCCGGGGCGCGCGGCATCGGGGTGACGGTGGCCGAGGTCGACGGCCGGGTGGCGGGCTTCCTCGCCGTCGTCGCCTCGGGCGACCGGCGCGTGATCGACCTGGTCGCGGTGGACGAGGGCTTCCGGGGTCGCGGCTTCGGGCGGGCGCTGGTCGCCGACTTCGTCCGTCGCCACGGCCCGGGGTCGGAGGGCCTCGCCGTCGCCACCCAGGCGGGCAACGCGCCATCGCTCGCGCTGTACGAGTCGCTCGGCTTCCGCGTCGCCGAGGCGGCGTGGGTGCTCCACCGCCACGTGGGGGCCTGATGCGCCTGGGCCCGATCGACCTCGGCACCCGCGTGGCCGTGATCGCCGAGATCGGCAACAACCACGAGGGCGACCTCGACGTGGCGCGGGCCCTGGTGGACGCGGCCGCCGACGCCGGCTGCGACGCCGTCAAGCTGCAGGCCCTGACGGCCTCCGGGCTCGTCGGCCCGGCCGACCCGGCCCGGGTGGCGCAGCTGCGCTCCTACGAGCTGGGCGTGGAGGGCTACCGCGAGCTCTGCCGCCGCGGCCGCGCCCGCGGCATGGCGGTGGGGGTGACGCCGCTCGAGATCGGGATGATCGACGCCCTCGCAGGCGAGGTCGACTTCTGGAAGGTCGCCTCCGGCGACAACGACCACATGCCGATGCTCGACCGGCTCGCCGGTGCCGGCCCGCCGGTGGTCATCTCCTCGGGCGGGGCCGGCCTCGACGCCATGCGGGTCGCGGTGGGGCGTCTGGCCGGCGCCGAGGTCTGCGTGCTGCACTGCGTCTCGGCCTACCCGACGCCCGACGAGGACGCGAACCTCCGGGCGATCCCCGTGCTGGCCGAAGCACTCGGCGTGACCGTCGGCTACTCGGACCACACGCTCGGCATCGCCGCCGCCCCGCTCGCGGTGGCGCTCGGCGCGCGGGCGATCGAGAAGCACATCACCCTCGACCGCGGGCGCACGACCTTCCGCGACCACGCCCTCTCGGCCGACCCGGCCGACATGACGGCCCTGGTCGGTGCCGTGCGCCAGGCCGAGGCGATGCTCGGCGACGGCGACCCGGGCGTGCGGCCGTCGGAGGCGGGGTCGCTGCCGGGGATGCGGCGCTCGGTCTGCGCCGCCCGCGACCTGGCGGCCGGCCACGTGCTGGCGGCAGGCGACCACACCGGGCTGCGGCCCGGTGGCGGCGTCGCCCCGGGCCGCAGCCAGGTGAG